>QQUJ01000022.1 GCA_008501635.1 Pseudomonadota bacterium | reverse complement strand
TCAGCGGATTCCATCAGGGACAGGGGTATCTACCTCAGACAAAGTCCGGATGTATGGCTGCAATCTCTACCTCCTCACCATCACTACCTTGGGGGCTTGGCAAATAGGGGCGACCATGTATGAGATAGGTTCTAGTCAGCGGCTGCGCCCGAATCCGGTGGCGTGCTCTCAGCGCTACCATGGGTTTCACCCCCCTCACCGGTATGATCCGATGTTTTCCTGTTCGGCTCGCCGCTCGCGGATTGCCGGCGCAGACGGGTCGCTTCCGGTAACAGCGGATCGTCGTCGTCCATGAGTATGCGGTTGGCAGGTCCTTCCAGATCGTCGTACTGACCGCTCCGTGCCGCCCACACCAGAATGCCGAAGATGGCGAGACCCGCCAGGAGCATGCCGGGAATCAGTCCGTAGATCACTTCCACGTTATTCAGGTTTCCTTTGCTGGCTCACCGTGAGCCACGGCCCCCCGTCCGCGAAACAGGGTGCGTATCCTGGCGGCGTTGCCCACTACGACAAGTGAGCTGATGGGCATTGCGATCGCTGCGAACAAGGGTGTGACCTGTGCCGCCATGGCCAACGGTATCAACAACAGATTGTAAGCCAACGACAGACCGATATTCTGATGGATGGTGCGCAAGGTCCGTCGCGCCAGGGCCAGGGCGAGCGGGATTTGATCGAGATGGTTTCCCATCAGCACGATATCGGCGCTTTCAGCGGAGATATCGGTGCCCGAGGCGAGCGCGATCCCTACATCGGCGCTGACCAGCGCCGGGGCATCGTTGACGCCATCACCGATCATCGCGACTCGGGCACCGGTGCTGCGCAGGGTGGCGATATGATTGGCTTTGTCCCCGGGTAGTACCTCCGCAACCACCTCGATGCCGCCCAGTTTGCGGGCGATGGTTTGCGCAACCGGAAGGCGATCACCGGTGAGCAGCGATACCCTGAGGCCCTGGTTGCGCAGCGCAGCAACCACTTCCGGTGCTTCGGGACGCAGCGAGTCGGCCAACGCGAGCACCCCCACCACTGCTGAATCCAGTGCGCAATAGACGCAGGTATGGCCTTCTGCCTCAAAGGCGGCGGCCGCCGCCTTCAAGGGGGTATCCGGTGCCAGCCCGAGACTCGTCATCCAGGCCAGGTTGCCAACTGCAATGCGCCGATCAGCAACCGTTCCCGTGACACCAAGTCCCGGGCTTTGATGGAAATCGCCAACCTCCAGGCGTGGCGCGTCAGCCTTGGCCTCGGCGTAACGCACCAGCGCTTGTCCGATGGCGTGCTCCGACAAGCGCTCGACTGCCGCCAGCTCTGCCAGGGGCGCGGGTGCGTGCAGCCAGCGCGTGGCAACGACATTGAGCTGCCCCTTGGTCACGGTGCCGGTTTTGTCGAGCACCAGATGATCGACACGCGAGAGTGACTCCAGCGCCTCACCACTCTTGACGAGAATCCCGTAACGGGCGCCCAGCCCTGAGGCGACCACGACCGCCATGGGTGTGGCGAGGCCAAATGCGCAGGGGCAGGTGATGATCAGCACGGCGGTCGCCGCGAGCAGCGCCGTGTCGAAGTCCACGCGCACCCAAAAGAGAAAGGTCAGCGTGGCCAATCCCAGGGTGGCGGCAACGAACCACGGTACGATGCGATCCGCGGTGCACTGGATGGGAGCGCGCGAGACCTGGGCGTCTTCCACCAGCCGGATGATGCGTCCCAGGGCCGAGTCACGAAGCAGGTGTTCGGCACGGACGTGCAACGCGCCCGAGAGGTTGAGAGTGCCTGCGGTGACGCTGTCGTTGGGGCCTTTGGCGATGGGAAGCGATTCGCCGGTCAGCATGGCCTCGTTGACCGTGCTGTTCCCGTTGATAACAGCCCCGTCGACAGGGATGGTCTCACCCGGGCGCACCAGCACGCGGTCGCCCGCCTTCACGGCGCGAATGGCCACCCGCTCTTCGCGACCGTCGCGCACCACGGTTGCCACCTTGGGCTGCAGGTCCGCCAGCCGCTGCGATGAGGCGACGGCTTTCTGCCGCGCCAGCGCCTCGAGGTATCGCCCCACCAGGATGACGAACAGGAAATTGACCACCGTATCGAAATAGACCTCGGCGCGCGGATTGGCACCGAGCATGACGTAGACCGAGTAGCCGTAGGTGACGCTTGCGCCCAGCGCGATGGGGAGATCCATGGCGAGATGACGGTTGAGTAACCCACGCCACGCGCCACGGAGAAAAGGCCATCCCGAGTAGAACAACGTTGGCGTGGCCAGTGCGAAACCCACCCAATGGAAGAGGCTGCGAAACTCCCCCTCGTCAGCCCCGGAGTAGAGTGCCACCGACACCCACAGCAGATTCATCATCGTGAAGCCGGCGAAGGCCAATCGATAGAGCAGTGCACGGTTGCGGCGCCGCAGCGCCCCTTCGGCGGATTCGGGGTCGAAGGGGACTGCTGCATACCCGATCTTTGCCAACCGCTCCAATACTTGCGAAAGGCGGATGACGCGATTGTCCCAGCGCAGATGCAGCCGCCGTTCCGCTAAATTGACGTTGGCCGCGACGATACCGGGAAGCCGCTCCAGCGCACGCTCGATCAACCACACGCAGGCGGCACAATGGATGCCTTCGACCAGCAGGTGGATACCGCGCACCGCGCCCAGGTTGTCGACAAACTCCTCCTGGATCGCATCGATATCGTAGTGGGCGAGTTCCTGGCCGGACTCGGGAGGCCGGGCCTGCAGTCCTTCGGGCGGCGTGCGCGCGTAGAAACCTTCCAAACCCGATGCGTGGATCGCCTGACAGACTGACTGGCAGCCGGGACAGCAGAATGCCCGCTCGTTACCGGCGATCAACGTATGGTGCGGATTGCCCGGGGGGATGGGTAAACCACAGTGAAAGCAGCACTTCGGCGCTACGCTATCGATTGCCGCCGCGGCGGCTGGCGATGTAACCGAAGGGGTCATCGGTACCGGTTAGGCGAACGCCCTCAACGCCCGGTGACGTTGACACGTCGTCCCACGTGATACTCCTCCTCACCGCGGCGGATGGTCACCACCACATCCCAGATACCCTTCAAGGGGAAGGAGGCATCGGTGACGAAGCGCCCCGCGCCCTCCTGGTGCATCGGCTCACGGAAGTCGGCGGATTTATCCGCCGGGCGGTAAGCCTGAAAGGTGACTGTATCCGCCTTGATCGGCACACCGGCAAGATCCACCCCAACCAGGCGGAAAGTCGCCGGCACCTGCGCATGGAGCGTTTCGGGCACGTTGATGACCAACGTCTGCTCGGCGTTTTTGGCCCGCCGCGAGAGGATGGTCTGTTCGAGTGTGCGCCCGGCCGAGTAGTACTCGTCGGTTACCAGACCCGGGTTGGTGGAGACCGAGAGCATAACCATGATCCCGTTGGCGATGATGACCATGATCACGAGTCCCAACCAGCCCAGGACCCAGGGATTGCGCCACGGAGAGTTTGATGTCGGCATAGGGTCTTTCCTCTAACGCCGCGGTCCGACGAAAACACTTTCGCGAGTGCTGCGGATCCGCGGGTCCTCGAGTGCTTGAATAGAGAAGGTGATCGACTCCGACTCGCTGGTCAATTGATCGCCCGGCATCCGCACAAAGACCGTCGCCGGTGTCACGCGTCCGGCCCGCGCGGTAATCGGCTCCACCTCACCCAAAACCAGCCCCTCGGGTCCGCTGGCGCTGACCGTCACCGCAATATCGGCAGAGGTCTTGTTCAGCACCTTCAGGGTGTAGCGGTTCTGTATGGAGCCGTCGCTCTGCAATACGAACAGCGGTTGACGTTCGCGCAGCACTTTGAGTTCGACTGGTGCGATGGTGGCTAATCCAATCACGATGCCGATCAATGCCGTCAGCATGATCGCGCTGTAAACCCACACCCGACCCCGCTTGAACAACGGCTTGACCGGCTTGCCCTGGAGTTCCTCCAGCGAAGCGTAGCGGATCAGTCCGCGTGGTTTGCCGACTTTGTCCATGACGGCATCGCAGGCATCGAGGCAGAGCGCGCAGGTGATACAGCCCTCCTGTTGTCCGTGGCGGATATCGATCCCGGTAGGGCAGACGGCCACGCACTGCTTGCAGTCGATACAATCGCCGGAATCAGCGTCGGCGGGGCCTTTCTTTAGTCGGCCGCGCGGCTCTCCGCGATGATAATCGTAGGTAGGCAGTACCGTTTGCGAGTCGTACATCACGCCCTGCAGGCGGGCGTAGGGGCAAAGCCAGAAACAGGTCTGCTCGCGCATCCATCCGGCCAGCACGTAGGTTCCTGCTGCGAACAGACCGATGGAGCTCCATGCGACAGGGTGAGCCTGCAGACTGGCCAATCCTGCCCACAGCGCGTAAGCGTCCGTGAACCAGGCAACGAAGCTGATGCCGGTGAGTATCGCAATGACCAGCCATAGCGTGTGCTTGACACCTTTGATGGCGGCCTTGTGGATGGTTAGCGGCGCCTTCTCCAGAGCGCGTCGTTTCTGCGGACCGCCCTCCAGCTTCTCTTCAATCCAGGTGTAGACATCGGTCCACACCGTTTGAAAGCAGAAATAGCCGCACCAGACACGACCGGCCAACGCGGTTGTGACCGCCAGGAGGATGGCGAAGAACAACAGCAGTAGCGACAGCATCCAGAAGTCCTGCGGCAACACGGTCAAACCGAAGATATGAAACTGGCGCTCGGGGATGTCGAACAGGACCGCCTGGCGATCGCCCCAGCGCAAGTAGGGCCCCAGGAAATAGATCAGCCAGAAGGAGTGAGTGATCCATTTGAAGGTGCGCCAGCGGCCATTCACACGCTTGGCGTGAATCGTTTCGCCACCGGTATTGACGTGCCAATAGACCGCCTCTTCGTAAAGATCGTCGACGGCGGTGGCGTCCACCGCAGGTCGTTGTTCATTCAATGTGGATGCTCCCGCATTGCCGGTTTGCCGATACTCGGCATCGGTGGGTGCTGATTGTAACTTAGCGTCCATAGTGCGGCTGACCCGTTTCGTTACTGTTTACCGCCCAAAGCCGGAGCCTGGGTGCCATCCCCTCACTGAAAATCGGCAAGCAAAACCAAAAAAAGGGGGATTGTGTATCCCCCTTCTCCCTGTTCCAAGCGCTGCCGTTGTTATTGTTTGTGGCTGGCCGCGTCGCGCTCCATCAGCGCCTTTATCTTGAACCCCAGGTACACGACGATGATGACGGCGCCTACCACGGTTCCTATGGAACCCCACAATACCCAATCTGAATTCATGACTATTCCTCCTTCCGATCATTGCACCGATAGAGTCGGTGCAATCCCCTGTGGTGTCGTCTGCGCGTCTACGATCTCCGGCTATTTGCCTCCGCCGAACTTGTGGACGTGGACCGCCAGCTTCTTGATCGCGGTCTCATCGAGGCGATCCTTGAATGCGGGCATCACCGCTTCGCGCGTTTGCGGATTGGAAGGATCGTTGACGCCGTACAGAATGGTGTGCCTCGCACTCTCCACTCCAGCGGGACCAAAGCGCCAGATCGCGTCGGTCAGGTTGGCTGACCCTAAGACGTCCATACCTTTGCCATCGGGGCCGTGACATGCCAGGCAACCCTTGGTCAAAAACAGCGGCGATGATGCGGGCTCCCCTTTGGCGATGGCACTGGCCAGCTCGTTGACTTCGGCATCGCTGAGCTGCATGCCTCCCATGGCCGGCATGATACTTTGACGACCGTTGGTGATCGATTCCTCGATCTTCTCGATCGTACCACCGAAGAGCCAATCATCATCGGCCAGTACCGGGAAACCGGGATTACCCTGCCCGCCGTTGCCGTGGCAGGCCGCGCAGTTTTCACCGAACAGCACCTTGGCAGAGGCTATGGTGTAGGCGGAGAGGCCGGGATCGGCGAGAATTTCGGCGGCGCTCTTACCTTTGAGCTGATCTTCGAAAGGTGCGCGGATCCGCTCCACCTTGGCCAGGCCCTCTTTGTATTCTTTGATCGAGGTCCAGCCGAGCAGGCCCTGGGTGTAACCCTTCTCACCCATTCCCGTGGGCCACATGGGGTAGAAGACGCCGTAGATAACGCAGGCGGCGATACTGATCCAGAAGAAGATCATCCACCAGCGCGGCGGCGGGTTGGTCAACTCGCGCAGCGTGCCGTCCCAGATGTGCCCGGTGTTATTTTCGCCCGGGAAAGGATTGTTCTCACTCATCGTGATTCTCCGTTATCTATGCGGTCGTCATCCCGAAGCGGGATGTCACGGTGCGATTCCAGCCGTTCCCTGTTCTTGGGACGGAACACGTAGAAATAGAGCCCTGCAAAGAGAATGAACACCGCAACAGTCAGGATCAGACCTACCCAATCGGCCGCCGTCAGCGCACTCCAGTCCGTGTAAAAGTACTCCTTGAGGCTACTCACGGTAGTCCACGCCTTCCTGGAACTTCACCATGGTGCCCAGCACCTGCAGGTAGGCTACCAATGCGTCCATCTCGGTCTTGCCCTCCACCGCTTGAGCGCCCTGGGCGATATCGTCGTCGGTGTAGGGAACGCCCAGGGTGCGCATGGCCGCCATGCTCGCCTGGATACGGTCGACATCGACCGCGGCGTCATCCAGCCAGGGGTAGTTGGGCATCACCGATTCGGGGACCATCGAGCGCGGCGCGCGCAGATGCTTGCGATGCCAGTCATCGGAGTATTTCCCGCCACCCCGTGCCAGATCCGGCCCGGTGCGTTTGGAACCCCACTGGAACGGGTGGTCGTAGATAGACTCGCTGGCGAGCGAGTAGTGACCGTAGCGCTCCTTCTCGTCACGGAACGGGCGCACCATCTGCGAGTGGCATAGGTAACAGCCTTCGCGCTGGTAAATATCGCGTCCGGCAAGTTCCAGTGCTTTGTAGGGGCGCACGCCGTCGCCGGGTTTCCAGTCGTTCAGTGTCTGCCCTGCCTGGCGCTGCCACACCACCTCGGGGTGCCGGTTGTGCTCGAAGGTGTCGTCGAGTACGAACAGCGGCACGATCTCGACGATACCGGCGATCGAGAGCACGATCGCCAGCATGCCGATCAGGCCCCAGATATTGCGCTCCAGCTTGTCCTGGAGTTTGGTGGAATAGATTTTCTCAGCCATTGTCCCAATCTCCTGTTAAACGCTGGCGGGCGCGGTACGAGCCTGCTGCAGGCTGCCCTCCGCACTGGCTTTGCGGATGGTCATATAGATGTTGTAGAGCATGATCAGCACGCCGGAGAGGAAGACCAGGCCGCCTACAGCGCGCATGGCGTAATAGGGGTGCATCGCCTCGACACTCTCGGCGAAGGTGTAGGCCAAGGTGCCGTACTCGTCGTAGGCGCGCCACATCAGCCCCTGCATGATGCCTGAGACCCACATGGCGACGATGTAGATCACGGTGCCGATGGTGGCGGTCCAGAAGTGGATATTGACCAGCCGCTCGGAGTAGATACTGGTGCCCCATAGACGGCCCAACAGGTGATAGATGGCGCCGAGACCGACCATGGCCACCCAGCCCAGTGCGCCCGAGTGCACGTGCCCGATGGTCCAGTCGGTGTAGTGCGAGAGCGCGTTCACCGTCTTGGTCGACATCACCGGGCCCTCGAAGGTGGACATGGCGTAGAAGGCCAGCGAGACAACCAAAAAGCGCAGGGTGTAGTCGGTGCGTAACTTATCCCAGGCGCCCGACAGCGTCATCATGCCGTTCACCGCGCCGCCCCAGGAGGGGATGATCATGGCCATGGAGATTACCGAGCCCAGTGACCCGGTCCAATCCGGCAGTGCGGTGTATTGCAGGTGGTGCGCACCCAGCCACACGTAACCGAACATCAGCGCCCAGAAGTGCAGCACCGAGAGGCGATAGGAGAATATCGGACGGTTGGCCTGCTTGGGCACGAAGTAGTACATGATGCCGAGGAATCCCGCGGTCAGGTAAAAGCCCACCGCATTGTGACCCCACCACCACTGGATCATCGCATCCTGCACCCCGGCGAAGATGGAGTAGGATTTGGTCAGCGAGACCGGAATAACCAGGCTGTTCACCACATGCAGGTAAACGATCATCAGCATCATGCCGAGGAAGAACCAGTTCGAGACGTAGATGTGCGAGGTCTTGCGGTTGGCGATGGTCATGATGAAGTTGAAGGTGTAGGAGAGCCACACCACGGCAATGAGGATGTCGATGGGCCACTCCAGTTCCGCGTACTCCTTGGATTGGGTAATGCCCAGCGGCAGGGTGATCACCGCCAGCACGATGACCAGGTTCCAGCCCCAGAAGGTGAACCAGGCCATCTTGCTGCTCCATAGCGGCACACCGCAGGTGCGTTGCACCGTGTAGAATGCCGTCCCCATCAGCGCGCAACCGCCGAAGGCAAAGACCACCGCGTTGGTATGCAGGGGGCGCAGACGGCCAAAGCTCAATTCCGGAATGTCGAAATTGAGGAAGGGCCAGGCGAGCTCCGATGCGATGTAGACTCCGACGAGACCGCCTACCGCGAGGTAGACCACGGCCATCACCGAGAACCATCGCACCACCTCGAAGTGATACTGCGGTTGTGCCTGTTCTTGTGCCACGGTGTTTGCTCCTTGAATGGTTTGCTGACCGTTCGTTGCGCTAGGGAAGAACAACACGAAACTGGTTTGCCCACGGGCGAGGCCAAAAGCGTTTCAGACAGCAGGCTTGGAGGACTAAGGCCCCGATCTATCACGGGTCAAGGGCGAACGACCTCCCCCATCGGCGCATGGCGGTAACCATAAGTTGCGCTGCAGCAATCGGTAATTGACCCACATCAACTGAAACGCAAATTACCCCTCTCCCAATTGGGGTAATTACAGAGTAGATTCATGGGAAATCAAGGGCCCGCGTTCGGGTGATTCGTTAATCGGTTCAAAAGTGCGCACGAGCCGGCGAGGGGACTTTGGGAGATCCGGCCAACTCGCGCAGGCGGGGCAGGTCCCGCAGTTGGATGTGTTTGCGTCGCGCGCTGATCAATCCCTCGTTGTCAAAACGGGTAAAGACGCGGCTGACGGTCTCCACCGCCATGCCGAGAAAGTTGCCGATATCGTGACGCGACATACTGAGATGGAAATCTGTAGGAGAGAAACCGCGGTTCGCGAAGCGATCCGAAAGGCTCAGCAGCAGCGCGGCCAGGCGCTCCTCTGCGCTTTTCTTGCTGATCAGCATGGTGAGTGTCTGGCCGTGCATCACCTCCTGGCTGGTGAGCAGAATCAACTGCTGCAACAGCGCGGGGACATCGGCGCTGATCTCCTGCAGGCGGTCATAGGGGATTTCACAGACGCTGCTGGTCTCGAGGGCGACCGCGTCGGTCGTGTTGTAGCCCATGGCGATGCCTTCCATGCCGATCATTTCACCAGGCAGATGGAAGCCGGTTACCTGTTCTTCACCTTTGTCGGTGGTGGCATAGGTCTTGATGCTGCCGGCTTTGACGCAAAATATTGACCGGAAGGGTTCGCCAGAGCGGTAGAGAAACTCACCGCGCGAGATGGGGCGGCGGCGCTCGATGATGGTGTCCAGCCGCGTTTGCTCATGAGATGGCAGGTTGACCGGTTCGCAGACGCCTCGCAGGGAGCAGCGCTGACATGCGACCGTCAGCTTGACCACATTGCTGTTAGTTGCGCTAGCCACAGTCGATCTTTCACCTCATTAGTTGACAGAAAACCTGTGTCGCATTGCATCAGATTTTTTGACTTGGATCAATCTGCTCAGCGGGTTAGGGAAACACTGGCTGCAGATGAAAACCCTTGGGGGGCAGCGTCAGGGTGCTATAGACCTGACTTCCCTGGCCCATTATGATGGGTTTTTCTGGTCCGGGTGAAAGGTGTTCTCGGATACCCCCCGGACCCGCTAAATAAAGAATTTGCAGAAAGCCCTGACAGAGTCCCCGTTGTGGAAACCAAAGATCCCGCAGGTAGTATCGCCCGCCGGGCCGAGATTCGGCGCGAAACCCTGGAAACACAGATCCAGGTAACCCTGAATCTGGACGGATCGGGGCTGAGCGAGTTCGCAACCGGAATGCCCTTCCTTGATCACATGCTCGATCAGATAGCGCGGCACGGCCTCTTTGATCTCAAAGTCGTGGCCCAGGGCGATCTGCATATCGATGGGCACCACACGGTTGAAGATATCGGCATCACGCTGGGCCAGGCATTGGCGCGGGCCGTGGGTGATAAAAAGGGTATCCGTCGCTACGGTCACGCTTATGTGCCGCTGGATGAAGCGCTCAGTCGGGTGGTTGTCGATCTTTCCGGACGCCCGGGATTGCGATATGTCGCCCGTTTTCCGCGCGCCCGCATCGGTGAGTTCGAGACCGATCTGATCCAGGAGTTTTTCCAGGGTTTTGTGAACCACGCCGCAGTGACGTTGCATATCGAAAATTTGGTCGGGGCCAACAGCCACCATATCGCCGAGACTCTGTTCAAGGCGTTCGGGCGGGCGTTGCGTGTTGCGCTAGAGCAGGATCCTCGCATGTCGGGCCAGTTACCCTCCACGAAGGGCAGTCTCTGAGGGGCTCAGCCATTTACATCCGTTAACCCAGCCTCACAAGCCTTTTACACTGGAATCACCACATGAGCACCGTTGCGGTCATCGACTACGGTATGGGTAACCTTCACTCCATGGCGAAGGCGTTGGAGCATGTCTGTCCGGACCACGTGCGGATCGAGGTGACCAATGATCGCGATACAATTCTGGCCGCCGAGCGAATCGTCTTTCCGGGACAGGGCGCGGCACGTGATTGTATGCACGAGATCCATGAGCAGGGTCTGGGACCCGTCATTCTCGAGGCGGCGCGCAACAAGCCCTTCTTCGGGGTCTGCATGGGCATGCAGGTATTGTTGGCGCACAGCGAGGAGGGCGGTGGTACGGATTGCCTCGGTTTCTACCCGGGTGACGTGCGCTTTTTTGGACGTGGTCACTTCGATGCACGCACCAAAGAGCGACTCAAAATCCCGCAAATGGGATGGAATACCGTGCGACAGACTCAGCACCACCCGCTATGGGAGGCAATCCCCAACGACAGCTGGTTCTATTTTGTGCACAGTTACTACGTTGACCCGGACGATTCGGCGTTAGTTGCCGGTACCACCGATTACACTCGCCTCTATCCTTCAGCCTTGGCGGGTGGCAATGTGTTTGCGGTGCAGTTTCACCCCGAAAAGAGCCAGCGGGCGGGGCTGCAGTTATTGACCAATTTCCTGCGTTGGGATGGAAAAGCCTCTTAAGGGGGGGACGATGCTCATCATACCGGCCATAGACCTGAAGGAAGGCAAATGCGTGCGACTGCGGCAGGGTCGTATGGAGGATGAAACGGTCTTTGCCGATGATCCGGTGGCGGTCGCCGAGCGCTGGGTGGATGCGGGGGCCCGGCGCTTGCACATCGTCGATCTGGATGGCGCGTTTGCCGGCAAACCGCGCAATGCCGAGGTGATCCATCGCATTGCCGAACGGCATCCCGATCTGCCGATCCAGGTGGGTGGCGGCATCCGCGATGAAGACACCATTCAGGCCTATCTGGATGCGGGTGTGTCGTACGTTATCATCGGCACGAAGGCGGTGAGCACCCCGCACTTCATTTCCGACGCCTGCGTGGAGTTTCCGGGCCATATCATCGTCGGCCTCGACGCCAAGGATGGCAAATTGGCTGTCGACGGCTGGTCGAAACTCTCCAAGCACGACCTTTTGGATCTGGCGCAGCAATTTGAGCACGAGGGTGTCTCGGCCATCGTCTACACCGACATCAGTCGCGATGGCATGATGAGCGGCCTCAACATCGACGCCACGGTCGAACTCGCACGCTCGATACGTATTCCTGTCATCGCCTCAGGCGGAATTACCAGCCTCGATGACATCCGCGCCCTGTGCGCCGTTGAGGAAGAGGGGATCATGGGTGCCATCACCGGGCGAGCGCTCTACGAGGGAACGTTGGATCTGAGCGAAGGACAAGCGCTGGCCGATGAGTTGTGCAAGGAGGACGAAGGGTAGGCGAGACCTGTTTGCGCCGCACCGGAAGTTTACAGAGATATGGCACTAGCAAAGCGCATCATTCCTTGCCTCGATGTTGACGCCGGCCGTGTGGTCAAAGGCGTCAAATTCGTCGAGATCCGCGATGCCGGTGACCCGGTGGAAGTCGCGCGTCGCTATGATGCCGAGGGTGCCGACGAGATCACCTTTCTCGATATCACCGCCAGTTCCGATGAGCGCGAAACCATGGTGCATGTGGTCGAGCAGGTGGCCGGCGAGGTGTTCATTCCGTTGACCGTCGGTGGCGGTATTCGTAGCGCGGAGGATGTTCGGCGTTTGCTGAATGCGGGTGCGGACAAGGTCACCATCAATACCGCCGCTGTGTTCGATCCGGAATTCGTCAGGAAGGCCGCGGCGCGGTTCGGCTCACAATGCATCGTGGTTGCCATCGACGCCAAACAGGTAGACACGGGCGAGAAGCCGCGGTGGGAAATCTTCACCCATGGCGGACGCAAACCGACCGGCATCGATGCCGTGGAGTGGGCGGTGCGGATGGCCGACTACGGTGCCGGCGAACTGCTGCTTACCAGCATGGATCGCGATGGCACCAAGATTGGCTTCGATCTACCCTTGACACGTGCGATCAGCGACGCGGTGGATGTCCCGGTGATCGCCTCGGGGGGGGTGGGAAACCTCGATCATCTGGTCGAAGGTGTATTGGAGGGGCATGCTGATGCGGTGTTGGCGGCAAGCATCTTCCACTTTTCCGAACACACGATCGAGCAGGCCAAGCGTCACATGGCAGCGGCGGGTATCCAGGTGCGGTTATGACTAACGACCCCCCCATGGCGGATATCCTGGAAAAACTGGCCGAGGTGCTCGAGCAGCGTAAGGGTGCCGATCCCGGAAGTTCCTACGTCGCCAAACTCTACGACCAGGGACTCGACGCCATTCTCAAGAAGATTGGTGAAGAGGCCACGGAAACGGTCCTGGCCGCTAAAGATGGAGATCGGGTAGCGATCGTTTATGAAACGGCCGATTTGTGGTTTCATAGCTTGGTTATGCTTGCCCATCTGGGTGTCGGGCCCGCGGAGGTGCTTGCCGAGCTGGAGCGCCGCATGGGTTTGTCCGGGCTGGTGGAGAAGGCACGGCGCAGTTCCGACGAAAGCGGCTGAGTTCGCGCCCTTGGTCGGGTCGCGGAGCAGCGCAAACGAATCACGGGTCGCAATCTCTCTTAAGGTGATTGCGGCATAAGTTTTGGTTTTCAAAGTGGAGAGGCTTCAATAATGGGCGGCATCAGTATTTGGCAGTTACTCATCGTTCTGGTAATCGTGCTGTTGTTATTTGGCACCAAGAAGCTGCGCAATCTGGGCGGTGACCTGGGTTCCTCCATCAAGAGCTTCCGTAAAGCGGTCAAAGAGGGCGAGGAAGCCAGCAAGGAGAACGACGCGGAAAAGCTGGAACAGACCGAAGACACTGCCGAAGAAACGGTGGAGTCAAAAGACAAGGATCGCGCCTGATTCTTCGCACTGGGGCGGTGGCGATGCCCACCGCGCCGGTCGGTTAGCCAGCGGAATTTCACACGATGTTCGATGTCGGCTTTTGGGAGCTTTCCCTCATTTTTATAGTGGCGCTGATTGTACTCGGCCCGGAGCGCCTGCCGCGTGCGGCGCGCACCGTGGGTCTGTGGGCGGGCAAGGCGCGCCAGGTGCTCTCCTCGGTCAAGGCCGATATTGACCGTGAACTCAAAGCCGAAGAGCTCAAAGCGATGATGGACAAACGTGCCGACATGCCCGAGTTGCAGGACTTTGTTCAAGAGACCAGCAAGACCATCGACTTTGACGGTGATCCCGGGCCCGAAAAGGGGCTGGACGAGGCGCCATCGTCGGAAACCGAAACAACCGCCAAGCCCAAATCCGCTTCCGATCCGATCGAATGAGCAAGAAGTCAACGCCGCCGGAGAAAGAACCGGAAACCGAGCAACCTTTCCTCTCCCACCTGGTGGAGCTGCGTGATCGTTTGATGCGTGCGCTGATCGGCGTTTTCATCGTCTTTATCGGCGTTTACCCTTTCGCCAACGAGATCTACACGTTCGTCGCGGGCCCGCTGCTCCGACATCTGCCCGAAGGCAGCACCATGATCGCCATCGACGTGGCGACCCCGTTTCTAACGCCGTTCAAGCTCGCCATGGTGGGGGCGATCTTCATCACCATGCCGTGGATTCTTTACCAGATGTGGTCTTTCGTGGCGCCTGGCCTCTATCTCCACGAAAAACGTCTGATTGTGCCGTTGCTGGCAACCAGCTCGGTTCTGTTCTACCTCGGCATCGCGTTCGCATACTTTGTCGTCTTCCCGCTGGTTTTTGCGTTCATGACCAGCGTGGCGCCGGTGGGCGTCGAGATGATGACCGATATCAACCGCTATCTCGACTTTGTGCTCACCATTTTCTTCGCGTTCGGCGTGGCCTTCGAGGTTCCCATCGCCACCATCGTGCTGGTGTGGACGGGCGCAACGACCCGCAAAAGCCTGTTGGCCAAGCGACCCTACATCATTGTCGGTGCCTTCGTGATCGGGATGCTGCTGACGCCGCCCGATGTTATCTCGCAGACCTTGCTGGCATTGCCCATGTGGGTGCTGTTCGAACTGGGTGTGCTGTTCGCGCGCTTCTACGAACCCAAGGAGGCCGATGACGCGAGTGAGGAAGAGCCCGATGACGACCTTTCACCGGATGCGGTAGTCGATACCGGCGTGGTGGAGGATCTCGATGCAGCCAACCATCCCCGAAATCGTAAGGATTTGGCCGAGGAGTTGGCGCGTGCCGAGGGCCGCGAGCCGACCGCGGAAGATGAAAAACGCTACACTCAGGTGGGCATCGAAGATGAGCTGAACGAACTCGGAGACATGGGCAGTGATGCTGCGGATGTCAAAAAGGGCCCCACGGAAGAGGGCAATCGTTAGTCGTTGCTCCACCGGGCTGCAACAGCCCTGTCATCCCTCTGTCATAGTTCCTTGTTGTAATCCGCGCGCAACAACGCTGAAAGAGAGGGTTTTCGATGATGACTCGGGTCTTGATCGTCGAAGACGAAGCAGCCATAGGCGCCATGACCGCTCTCGCCCTGGAACAGGCGGGGCTCGAAGTTGACGAAGCCGATAATGCCACGTTGGCGCGGGAGAAGATCAATGACCGGCTCCCCGATCTGATTCTTCTGGATGGGATGCTGCCGGTGTCAGCGGACTGGAGTTTGTCCGGCGCCTGCGTCGTGAAGGGCTGATTCGCGAGGTGCCCGTCATGATGCTCACGGCGTGCGTCGAGGAGCATGATGAAATCCGCGGCTACCTCGAAACCCTGAGCGAAACGGAGGACAAGCTGCCTCCCACCAAGCGTAAGGTGCTATTCCAGATCATGGAACAGCGGTCGCGTCGCATGGAGCGACTGCCGGAGGATCTGTTGCTGCCGTCGCACTTGGATGCCGAGGGGGGGTGGGTTGCCATCTCTGTCGCCAGTGGCCATACCGACAAGGCAGAGCGACGTGTGTGAGGGTGCGCAACTGATGAGCGGCGGACGCCACACCTTTGTGCGGGAAGTGGATCAATCGCAGTGCTTGCCTGGCGTGGACAGCGAACTGCGCAGCGCTTGAAACGTCCCCTGAGCGCGACGGCCGACTAGCTGAATATCCCCTTGAGGATGTAAAAGAAGAGCACCGCCAGGATGGCGCCGGCCGGCAAAGTCACGATCCACGACATGAAGATCATGCGTACTACCCGCATATTGAGCGCCCCGATTCCGCGGGCCATGCCGACGCCCAGTACGCCCCCCACCAGGGTGTGCGTGGTGGAGATGGGAAGCCCTGTACCTGAAGCCAAGACGACGGTGATGGCCGCGGCCAAGGTGGCAGCAAATCCACGGCTTGGGGTGAGATCGGTAATGCCGCTACCCATTGTAGCGATGACGCGCTGACCGTAGGTGATGAGCCCCAGCACGATGCCGCCCCCGCCGAGCAGCAGTATCCAGGTGCTGAGCCTGGCCTCCGAGCCCACTTGCCCGCTTTGAATGATGCTCACCACCGCTGCCACCGGGCCGATGGCATTGGCAACATCGTTGGAACCGTGAGCAAAAGCCATGGCGCAGGCCGTGACTATCATCAGCACGCCGAATACCTTCTCGACATTGGTGAAGTGAAACGCGCGATCCGCGCTGGGATCGATCTTCAGGCGCTTGATCGCGATGTGACCGACGATAGCGACGGCAACACCCACTACCACAGCCAGGGTATAGGACTCGGCACTCGAAAGGTGCAAGCCGATGTGCTTGAGTCCCTTGAGCAGGGTCACCAGGGCAATGACGAATCCGACCAGAAAGATGTAACCGGGCGCGTATCGACGGGCGTTGCGCAGCGGGTCTTCGGTTTCCAGTATCAGGCGTTGCACGCTGGTGAAGAGCAGAAAGGCGATGGTTCCCGCCATCAGCGGCGAGATCACCCAGCTCATGGCGATGGAGATGATCTTCCCCCATTTAACCGCCTCGATACCTACTCCGACCGCTGCAAACCCCACCACCGCGCCGACAATGGAGTGGGTCGTGGAAACGGGCCATCCGAAACGCGTGGCCACCAGTAACCAGATGCCCGCTGCCAACAGCGCAGCCAGCATGCCGAAGACCAATAATTCGGGTTGGTCAACGAACAGGCTGGCATCGACGATACTCTGGCGGATGGTGGCGGTGACCTGCCCGCCGGCGAGAAACGCCCCCGCGAATTCGAATACGGCGGCAATGATCACGGCCTGCCTGATAGTGACCGCCTTGGAACCCACCGAGGTGCCCATGGCGTTGGCGACATCATTGGCGCCAATGCCCCAGGCCATGAACAAGCCGAATACTCCTGCGAGGACAAGAAGAGCGACATCGTGTTCCATGGTCGTTCTCCGTCAGCGTGCCAGCATGAGTTGGAGACGACTACCCACGCGTTGCGCGCGGTCGCCCAGATCGCCAATCCAGTCGATGATCTGATAGAGGAACATCACCTTTACCGGCGGCCAGGTATCCTCGATCTTGTACAGCTCGGCGCGCACCTGGATCTGGATCGTGTCGGTGTCGCTCTCGACGCGATCGAGCTCTTTGAGCATGGATTCGACAATGTCCACCTCATGACCGCGGAAGCCGGTTTCGACCAGTTCGTCGAGTTCGTTGATGGCGCGCTGGGCCTGGGAGGCCGCGTCAACCGAACGTTGCACGAACTCGCGCATCAGTCCCGCCACGGAGGGCGGTATCACCATCTTGCGACCCAAAATTATCCCCGCGATGTCTTTGGCTTTATTGGCGATCTTGTCCTGCATCGTGAGCACTTCCAGCAGGTCGCGGCGTGATACCGGCAGCATCATCCCTTTGGGCAGCTGCAGACGCAGCTCCTTTTTAAGCGTGTCGGCCTCTTCTTCGCGTTGGGAGATCAGGTTGTAGCGTTCTTCGACGGCGGGCCAGTCCTCAGCCAGCACGGCTTCAAAATAGGGAATCAGCTCTTCGACGCAGGCGCACACTTTCTCCATATGGCGCTGCAGCGGGCTGACGGGCGATTTGCCGAACAGTCGACTAAAGTAGTTGGAGGCCATAAATGCTTGCTTTTAGATTGCGGTTCAATTTGGGTAGCGGCGCAGTATATCACCCGCTGCGACAGCGAATCTCGAGGACTGCCGTGTCATATGGCTGAAAACAAGTGCTGATAATGTCATTGCCCACATCTGGTGTTGGCCGTGATCAAGGCCATTACCGATTGGAAGCGTATCGGCGATGACGCCGAGCGCATCGCGGGCATCGATGCGGTGGCCGCCTTGGCCGTGGTGAGGAGCGAGCGGCAGATCGATCGTGAATAGGGGGCCATTATGCGTCAGGCGATCACCTTCATGATGGAGGATCAACGCACCCGTGGCCGTTGCCTGGATATCATCTGGTTGGCACGCGCACTGGAGTGCATTGGGGATCATGCACGCAATATCCGCGAGTACATCATCCATCCGGCAGGGGGAAAAGACATCCGCCATACCTCACTCGACAAGGTCGAGGCGATCGTTCGCGCCCACGAGTGAGTGCGCTCAGGGAACCTTGCGGACCGGATCGGCGGCGCTGCGGCGGATCAGTTCACCCGGTGCTTCGGCCAGGCGAAACGCGAAGACGGTATAACTGCCGGTGGTTTCGAGCATCTTGGTCAAACTGATGTGGATTATCACATCGCCCATCTCCAACGCGAGTAAACTGCCGACATCATAGACACCGGCCGGTACGATAATCGCCGTGGCCTTCTCGCGTGGATCTGCGCGCGGTATCAGGAGCGAGCGAAAAAATCCACCGCCCTTGCCAACGCCCTGGACCGAGCGCGTAGCGACGGCCAGGGCGTTTCGCGAAAGCCGCTTGATACCGATCTCCAGGTCTCCATCCTTGCGCTGTAGGAGCCAGCGGATCGCACCCACCCGCCAGTTGGCAGGGTCGCGGAGCGGGCCGATTTCGTAGACCACGAGCTCGCCTACCTGAAGCTTCAGCGGCGAGCTGGGGCTGCAGCGTACGCACAATCCACCGACGCTTTCATCCAATTGAAACAACGGTGCGGCAGGAAAGGCCGGATCGGCGGGTGACTCATCGGGCTCGCGGTTCTTGGTGACGTAGATCTGATGCCAGACGTCCGACGATCGATCGCGCGCCGTATAGCTTGCGCCATGATTTCCCGAACTCAACCTGTCCTTGTGGTCTGTAAAGCCGTCTTGACGCCACGGTTGAAAATCTTCGGGTACCAATTCCAGGTTGCTGCTGCTCTTTTGGCGAATCTCCAGCTCGGTCCTTTCGGGCTCAAAGGGTTGCTCGGCGCTGATGTAATAGTGGCAGGCGCTCAGCGAACTGGCCAGGGTGATCTCCGAGAGATGCTGGGTACGCGGAAACCGACGCCGTCTGCGTACCGTCCACGCCCGCTCCAAGCGCAACAGGAGGTCGCGTTCCTGACGTGATGCGCGCGAATTCGCGAGATCCCCCGCGGCAATGATCTCTTTGAGGCGCAACGAAATCTGCCGCAGCAAACCATCCAGCCCAAAGGCGTAAGCGTCCTCGATATCCGGATTGTCCGCACTCAGCGCATAGCGCGGGGGCGCATCGGTCGCCAGATCGACGTAGTACACGCCCTCGGGTGGGCGTGGGCCTGCCATCTGAGTGAGCGTTGCTTGCGGCGCCCAGTCATTGAGCCACTGGTAGACTTTGCGCGCTTCACCGCTCATCAGCTGGTAGGGGTTGGAGAGTGCCAACAGCGAGATAGTGAGGTAGAGGTGGGTGATCTCATCGGCCATCGACTCCGGGTTGTGATATCCCTCGTCGCGGGCAAAGGCAAAGAGCTGATGGATATCGCTCCATATCCCTTCCTGCACCGGTGCGTAACAGCTGTAGCTATGGACTACCAACTCAGCCAGATAGTGACTGGCCTTATGCGTTGCGGTGCGGAGGCGGCCCTTTTTTCCTGGCACGAGCCGGGCGTTGGCGAGTTCGACGACGATGATCTTATAGGCGGTGGCGAGCGTGCGCAGCAAATCGCCGACCAGAGTGGCAGTCTGCGCCGGTTTTGCGGTCATTGGGAAAGCGGTGCGCTGGGGTTGCCTGCAAAGAGCTGCGATCAGGTTCGCTACCAGGGGTTCGCACTGGGTCAGTACCGCCTCCCGGTCGGTTGCACTTACCGCGGTATGGTTGAGCCGCTGCAGCAGGGTCAGGAGGCGGGAGGTGGCCTCTGCGGTATTGGCAACCGGTAGGCTCTCCAGCCACTGGGGGATGCGGTTCAATTGTGTGGGAAGCGTGTTTTCGGAGCCTGGCTTCCGCACTGGTATGTTCAATCGGGGGACATTCATCTTCTATCCAAAACCTGCGCTTGAGTCTGCGGGCCAGGGCTACTTTCAGGGCACGCCATTCTTATTCGGTTGATCTCCCGGAGAGTATTAATCAATTATTCTGTTCTGTAAATGCAGTATTTTTTAAATTATTGATTTGTCGGGTGTAATCCTTCGAGTACTTGTGAAACAGGGAGTAGCACACCGGAATGAACAGCAGGGACACGAGCAGAGAGAAACTCAGTCCTGAAACGATCGTCACAGCGAGTGGCTGGAGCAACTCGGCGCCTTCGCCCAACCCTAAGGCAAGCGGCAGCATGCCCATCACGGTGGTCAGTGTGGTCATCAGGATAGGGCGCAACCGCAGACGCGCGGCTTCGATAATCGATTCGGTCAGGGTGTGGCCACGGGCGCGTACGAGATCGATGTACTCAACCAGAACGATGGCGTTGTTCACCACAATGCCGGCGAGCATGATCATCCCCAACCAGACCGGCATGGAGAGGGGTACCTTGGTGAGGGTGAGCCCCAACGCGACGCCAATGGCGGCGAAGGGCACACCCACGAGTATCACCAGGGGGTTGCGCAGCGATTCGTACTGCACCGCCATCACCACAAAAACCAGAAACAGCGCCAGAGGGAGCAGAATTCCGGTCATGCGCCGTCCTTCCTGCAGGGCCTCGGCGGCGCCCGCATCGTACAACGTGTAGCCGTCGGGAAAGGGAACTCCCTCCAGCGCAGCCTCGATGGCGGGTCGAACGTTGCCCAACGTTGTCCCTTCTTCGAGTCCTGCGCCGATTTCCGTGATGCGGCGTTGATTGTCGCGGCGGATTTCCGCGGATGCCGCATGTACGCTGACACTGGCGACATCCCCAAGGTGTACAGCCGGACGGCTGGCCTCTCCGGGGAACAGCAGCAGCGACTCGAGATCCCGCGGATTGCGGGTGGCCGCTGCGGGCAGCTGCAGGCGGATGGTGAAACTGCGATCGCCATCCAGGTAATCGGTGACTGCCAATCCGCTGAGTGCGATGCGCAACGCCTGCCCCAACGCCTCCTGGTCCAGGCGCAGCACCGCAAGACGATCCCGGTCCGGCGTTATGGTGATCTCCTGGGTTACCTCTTCTCCGCTGTGCTCAACGTTGGTCAGGCCGGGGATGACACGCAACGCCTCGGCGACACGTTCACCCAATTGGCGCAGCACCGCCAGTTCGGGCCCCTGAATGCGCAGGCTGATCTGTTCCTCGCCGCGACCGATGCGAATACCGCGGATACCGCGGTTGGCGATGCGCACGCTGACCCCGGCCAGTCGCTCCCTGGCGATCACACGGCGCATCTCCTGTATCCACGCCTCGGTTCCCAGGGCACGCTCGCTACGCGGTACGAGCTGGATCTTCAACGAGGCCCGGTTGGGGGATTCGTACTGGGAGCGGCCGAAGACGTTGCCACCGCTGATGGTGAAAACCGAAACGGTCTCCGGCCGCGCTTCGATCAATCGTTCAATACGTGCCACGCTGCGATCGAGCTCTTCCAGCGAAACGCCGGGATCGGCCACGATGCGAATATAGATGCGTCCATCGTCAAGGTTGGGCAGAAAAATCTGCTTGTCCGCTTTGAATGCCGGCAACGCAGATACCAAGCCAGCGACGAACAGCGCCACCACCCCCCAGCGCAACCAGCCGTGGTTGAGCAGGGCGTCCACCAGGTGACCGTAACCCCTCTCCAGCCCACGCATGCCCGCATCGATCGTCCTGCGCACACGGCCTTGCTCGTTGTCAGAAACCCGCGCAGCCCAGGCGGGCACCAGGGTGAGTGCCACCACCATCGAGGCGAAGATCGCCGCCGAGATGGTGAATATCAGTTCGCGAAACAGCAGTCCCACCAGACCGCCGACGAAGAGAAACGGCAGAATGGCCGCGAGGTTGGTGCTGGTCGAGGCGACGATAGGGCTATTGACCTCTGCGGCTGCCGCAGTGGCGGCATCGGCGTCAAAATCCGGTTGGCGCTGGTGGCGCACGATGTTCTCCAGCATGACGATGGTGCTGTCGACAAGCATGCCGACACCCACAGCCAGTCCCCCCAGGGTCATGACGTTGAGAGTCAAATCGCCCAAGGCCATGCACGAGAAGGTCACCATCAGGGCGATGGGGATCGCCGAACCGATAATCAGCGTGCGGCGCAGATTTCCGAGAAACAGATAGACGACTACCATCGCCAGAAATCCGCCGGCGAGCGCTGCGCCCCAGGCATTATTCAGGGCGTTGCGGATGAACAGGGATTCGTCCTCGACTTTGTAGACCTCGACATCGTCCGGTATCACGCGCTGCTCGCGGAGCCAGGCGAGCCGTGCCTCTACAGCGTCGACTACGGTCACCGTGTTGGCGGTGGGCTGCTTTTGAACGGATAATTTGATGCCCTGCACGCCATTGACCCGGATGTAGAGGCGTTGCTGTTCGTGGCTGTCAACCACGGAGGCCACATCCTCCAGACGGATCACACCGCCATCGGCCAGTTGTATCGGTAGCTGGGCGATCTGCTCAAGACTGGTGAAACGGCCGCGGGTGCGTCCGGGGAAGGTCTGGCGCTGCATATCGAGCCGTCCGGCAGCCTCGTCGAGGTTGCCCTGGCGCAGGGCGTTGATCAGGTCGTCGTAGTCCAGTCCCAGGGCGGCAAGGCGCTTGATGTCTGGCAGCACCTGGATCTCGCGTTCAATGCCCCCGCCGACCTCGATGGCGGCGACGCCTGGCAGATTGAGAAACCATTTCGCGAATACATCGTCGACCCAGGTGGAGAGTTCCACGGGATCGCGCAACGGCGAGCGCACCACGTACTCGATGGCAGGAATCTGCGAGGGATCGCGCTTGAAGACGACAGGAGGTTCGATGGTATCGGGCAGAAAGCGCTTGGCGCGATCGAGGCGTGAGCTGGCATCGCGCAGCGCCGTGTCGATGTCGGTGCCGTAGGGGAAGTTGAGCTCCAGGGCGCTGCGCCCCTCGGTGGTTGTCGATTCCACGGAAATCGCGTCTTCGGTGATCGCGAGCTGCTCCTCCAGCTGGCGGGTGATGACATCCTCCATGATGGTGGCCGGAACGCCGGGATCGATGATGCGCACCCCGATGCTGGGGTAGATGATTTTCGGCAGCAGATCGACGGTCAATCGCTGCAGCGACACCGCGCCCAGCACCACCAGGGCCAGCGCGATCATGGTCACCCCCACGGGATGACGGATCGACCACGCAGCCAGACCGCCACCCAGGGATTGCAGATGTTGCCTATTGGCCACTTGCCTGCTCCATGCTCTTGTCGGGTTGGGGTTGCTTGGCACCCGGGGTTGGTTCGGTGACACGCTTTACCGATTTTCCATCGCTCAACCCCAGGAATCCCTTTACAACGATCTGCTCCCCTTCGCTGAGCCCGTCCAGGACCGCGATCTGATCACCAAAGATCAGACCGCTGCGCACCGGCTGACGTTTCACCTTTTCGTTGTCCCCCAGCACGTAGACGTATTCGCCCGCGGCATCGTGGCGCACCGCGGCGAAGGGGATCAGTTTGCGTTCGATGGCGGGGAGGGTCAGCGTGACACGACACAGTTGCCCGGGACGGGCGCCCGCAGGCACCGGGTCCAGGGCGATTTCTACCGTACCGGTGCGGGTCTTGGGGTCGATGTTGGGGTAGATACGTTGAATGCGCCCGGAATTACCGACATCTGCGAGGGCATCGATGCGTACCTCAACCGCATCACCCTCCTTGAGATACGGGATCAGCAGCTCAGATACCGGGACGTCGGTGACCAGGGATGAAGGGTCGCTCAGAGTAGCGAGATGACTGTAGCGCGGTACGACGTCGCCAGGTTCGACCAGGCGCTCGGTGACGACGCCTTCGAAGGGGGCCAGTATGCGCGTATAGCCGATGCGCGTGCGCAGCAGGACCTCCTCGGCCTGCGCGACCTCCAGCGTTGTGCTGGCGCGCGTCAGTCCCTCGTCGGTTGCCAGATTGCGCCGTTCCAGTTCCCGCAAGCGACGAATCTCCTGCTCGGCTTGACGCCGGGTGGCGGCGGCCTTATCGAGCTGAGCCCTGAGCAACGCGTCGTCCATCAGGATCAGGGGGGCGCCGACAGGCACTGTATCACCCTCGAAGGAAGTGACCTGGGTAATACGGCCCTCCTCCTGGTTGAAGATGCGTACCGTGCGTCGCGCCCGCAGCGTGCCTGTGCGCACCGTGGTGTAGCGCCCTGCGCCACGCAGTACCGGCGCTGTAGCGACGAGATGCGGCGGCCGCACTGACTTGGCGGTGGTTTTGCCGTTTTCCGCGGGAGGGGAGCAAGCGGACAATGTTGCGCCCGCGCCCAGGCAGATAGCGATGCCTAGGCAGTATCGAAGCGCAGTTTGGGCTATAGCCATGAAGGGAGATCACTCCGGGTTGGTGAAGATCGCAATGTTCTGAGGTGGGTTTTGAGTAATTAAAAACGGCCACCGTCCTGAAGTCGTCGCAGCGCTAAAGTACAATATGCCAAAGCTTACGTCGGCGACAGTGGTGGTCGTCAGAATATTCTTCCTTATAGAAGGACTCTCGATCAATGATTTTACGAGCGGTGTGTGTAGCTGGAATGCTGATTGGACCGGCGGTTGCCCAGGCGAACTCCCTCGGCGTGGCTCTGAGCAATGACGCAGCTCGCTTCGAGTTCCAAACCACCTATACGGGCTTGGGTTTGAACAACGCCGACCTTGCCTTCAGCATCACCTATAACGATGATAACGATTGGTTGGGAGGGGCCCAGCTCTCCGTGTTCGGTGATGCCGCCGCGGCCGGTTCGGGCTTGCACGCGGGAGCCGGTGTCAGTCTGGTCGTGGGTGATGCCGGTGGTGAGGATCTGCTGGCCATCGGCCTGGGTGCGCGGATTCGCTACATCTTCCCCGAGGCCAATCGCTTCGCCATTACGGCACAGGGCTATTTCGCCCCCGAAATAACCGCGTTTCTTGACAGCGAGGGTTACAGTGACTGGTCAGTGCAGGGTGAATACGAACTGACCCGCAATGCACACGTATTCGTCGGCTATCGGGCCATCGAGGTGGAGCTGGACCGTCGCAGCGACGTCGATGTGGAAAAGGGTATGTACGTCGGGCTCAAACTGATTTTCTGAACCGAACGCGCTAGCGGGCAATATCAGGCGGTGCATCGTCGGAGTTGGCGTTGCAGTCTGTAACGGCATTCCGCGCCAAACCGGAGCGAGGGGGTATGGTGGGCCCGCCAGGACTCGAACCTGGGACCAAGGGATTATGAGTCCCCTGCTCTAACCAACTGAGCTACAGGCCCTGCGCTGTAAATCGCTGACAACCTGGGATGGGTCGATCCTATTCCAGATCGAGGAAACTGCGCAGCTGCTCCGAACGCGCCGGATGGCGCAGTTTGCGCAGCGCCTTGGCTTCGATCTGGCGAATGCGTTCGCGGGTAACGTCGAACTGTTTGCCCACCTCTTCCAGTGTGTGGTCGGTATTCATGTCGATGCCGAAACGCATGCGCAGCACCTTCGCCTCGCGCGGGGTGAGGCTGCCCAACACCGAGCGAGTCGCCTCGCGCAGCCCCTCGGTGGTCGCGGCGTCTATGGGTGAGAGGACCGTGGAGTCCTCGATAAAATCGCCCAGATGCGAGTCCTCGTCATCACCGATCGGTGTTTCCATGGAGATCGGTTCTTTGGCGATTTTCAGCACCTTGCGCACCTTGTCCTCAGGCATCTCCATGCGTTCGGAGAGTTCTTCAGGCGTGGGCTCACGGCCCATCTCCTGCAGCATCTGGCGCGAGATGCGATTGAGCTTGTTGATAGTCTCGATCATGTGTACCGGGATGCGAATGGTGCGCGCCTGATCGGCAATAGAGCGGGTGATCGCCTGGCGTATCCACCAGGTGGCGTAGGTTGAAAACTTGTAGCCGCGGCGATATTCGAACTTGTCCACCGCCTTCATCAGGCCGATGTTTCCCTCCTGAATAAGATCCAGGAACTGCAATCCGCGGTTGGTGTATTTCTTGGCGATGGAGATCACCAAGCGAAGGTTGGCTTCGACCATCTCCTTTTTGGCGCGACGCGCTTTAGCCTCGCCGATTGACATACGGCGATTGATCTCCTTGATCTCGCTGATTTGCACGCCAACCGCCTTTTCGATGGCGATCAGCCTGTTTTGCGCACGGATCACATCGTCGCGATGTCCTTCCAAAGCGCTGGCGTATTTTCCGTTCTTTTTGATCTGACGATCGACCCACTTGGTATCGGTCTCGTTATCCGGGAAGCTGGTGATGAACTCCTTGCGCGGCATACCAGACTGTTTGACGCAGAGTTCCATGATGACTCGTTCCTGACTGCGGATGCTTTCGACCACGTCGCGCATCAGCGATACCAACTCGTCCATGAACGGGGAGGCATGCTTGAACTCCATGAAACACTCGGCCATCTCGGCGCGCAGCTTGAGCCCTTTCGGTTTGCCGGAGTCGCCTTTCGGGATGGTTGCAATGAACTTATCGTGCAGGACTGCAAGTTCGGTCAGCCGTGCTTTCATCTCCTCCGGATCGGGACCCGTATCCTCTGGCTCTGATGTTGAAGCGTCATCGTCATCATCATCAGCGGAGTCGGAATCCTCAGCGCTGGGAGTCGCCTCTTCAGCCTGGGTGCCGCCGTTGTTGCCGTTGGCGGGGATAACGGGGGCGTCGTCGTCGAGTTCGGCAGGGTCGACAAAACCGGTGACAAGATCGTTGAGACGGCCTTCTCCCGCTTGGACCAGATCAAAGCGCGCCAGCAATTCCGAGATAGTGCCCGGGAAATCCGCCAGGGCAAGCCGGACTTGGCGCAGCCCATCGTCGATGCGCTTGGCGATCTTGATCTCGCCAGCGCGAGTCAGCAGTTCGACGGATCCCATCTCGCGCATATACATGCGCACGGGGTCGGTGGTGCGACCGAAATCGCTGTCGACAGAAGCCAGGGTGGCGACCGCCTCCTCGGTGTCATCATCGTCGCTACTGACATTGCCGTCGGAGAGAACCAGGGTATCCATATCCGGCGCCTGTTCGTGCACCGTGATTCCCATGTCATTGATCATGTTGACGATATCCTCGATCTGCTCGGGATCGACGATGTCTTCGGGCAAATGGTCGTTAACCTCGCTATAGGTTAAGAAGCCTTGCTCTTTTCCTTTAGCGATCAGTAACTTGAGTCTTGATTGCTGCTGTTCTCGGTCCATGCGGTCTTTATGCCGGGCGTACGATTACGGTGAACGAAACGAATTTGCCAGAATACCAAAAATACCGGTATCCGGTCTAGCACGGGATGATCTGGCGGATTCAGGTTGACTAACTATCGGCTTCTTCGGCCAGCAGTTTATGCAGTTCCTCAAATTCTTCATCGGAAATCGATCTTGCCTTCAGTTTGTCCTTGAGCGCCCGCACACGAAATTGCCGTCGTAAGCCATGCTTTTGCGAATCGCTAAGTTCCGATGGACTAAAGGCTCGTGTCGAGATATCGGACTCTCGGCGTACAAGTTCGTTCAAGCGTTCCAATGCATCGAGGAACTCCTTTTCGAGCCCGCTATTGTCGAGGTGAGGCTCGCTGCTCGCCAGTTTGGCGAGATGCTTCCCCTCTTCACTGCCCCGCCAATGCTCCAGGATGCCGCCTGTTGTTATATGTGGTTGAACTTTGGTTAATTCAAGCAGATCGGCGAGCAATTTCACGCCTGGCAACTGCAATTCTTGCCAGCTTGGAGGGTTAACCACACGCTCGCCCAGGCTGGGACGATGCAACAGGGCGCTAATCGCGGACCTTACCGCTGAAGGTGTCGACGAGCCCTTGCGGTGGGATGAATCCGGCTGCTTGACGGACGAGGTTGGGTTGTCGAGAAGTTTTGTCAGTTGTTCCGGCCGCAGACCGGCGATTTGTGCCGTTTGATTGATCAGCAATTGATGCAGGGCTCCCCCGGGTACGGTATTGAGCAGCGGGCGCGCGAGATCCACAAAACGGGCGCGACCATCAAGGGTGGCGACGTTGGTTTGCTCTTGCAGGGTGCGAAACAGGAACTCTGAGAGCGCAAGTGCCTCGCTCAATCGCTTGCGAAAGGCAGTCTGTCCCTCGTTTCGCACCAGGCTATCGGGGTCTTCACCCTCCGGAAGGAATAGAAAATGGGCCTGGCGGCCATCACGCAGCGTAGGCAGGGTGTTCTCCAATGCCCGCCAAGCCGCTTGGCGACCGGCGCGATCACCGTCGAAACAAAAGACCAGGTGACTGGTGCATCGGTATAGCGCCTCTAGGTGCTCGCGAGTGGTTGCAGTGCCAAGGGTGCCGACCGCACCGTCGATGCCGTGCTGCGTCAGCGCCACCACATCCATATACCCCTCGACCACCAACAGGTGCTCGGGCCGCCCCTTGTGCTGCAGCGCTTCATAAAGCCCGTAGAGCTCGCGGCCTTTGTGAAATACGGGGCTTTCCGGTGAGTTCATGTACTTGGGGCCATCGTCATCCAGTGCCCGCCCACCGAAACCCACGATGCGACCACGGCGGTCGCGAATCGGGAACATGGCACGGTTGCGGAAGCGGTCATACTCTCGGCCCTGGTCGTTGCGCACTACCAAGCCGAGCTTCAGCAGAGCCTCCCGCGCTGTCGCGCCGGTTCCCAGCTGGCGAATGAGGTTGTCCCAACCCGGTGGCGCAAAACCCATCTCGAAGCGGGCGGCAATATCGCCCGTCAACCCGCGCCCCTTGAGGTAGGAAACGGCTTCCGGTGCGGCCGGGTGCTCGCGCAGCGCGCGACGGTAGTAGGCCGCGGCCTGATCGAGCAATTCATAGAGGCCCTTTTCGGGAGGAGGTGGGATGGCAGCCGATTCTTCGCGGGGTACCGGTAGATTGACGCTTTGCGCCAGATCCTCCACGGCCTCGACGAAGCCCAGGCGGTCGAATTCCATCAGGAAATCCAGTGCGTTGCCGTGCGCTCCGCAGCCGAAGCAATGGTAGAACTGTTTCTCGGCACTGACGGTGAACGACGCGGTCTTTTCCTGGTGGAAGGGGCAGCAGGCCTTGTGATCGCGGCCGGCCTTTTTCAGGGGCACGCGCGCGTCGATCACGTCGACGATATCGACGCGCTGGAGCAGGTCATGGATAAACGATTTGGGGATCAGGCCGGCCATAGCGGCAATGGTACGGTATGCGAGCGGGCGCTGAAACGCCGGGAGTGCCGGAGACAAAAAACCGCCTGTCAAGCGGCGGTTTCTTACAGTTGGGGCTGCGAATACGGTTAGCCAGCCAGTCGCTTTTTAACCTCGGCGCTGACGGCACCGACATCAGCCCGGCCTTGCAGTTGAGGTTTCAGAATCCCCATTACCTTACCCATGTCGCGCATCGATAGAGCGCCGGATTGGGCAATGGCGGTCTCGATGAGGGCCGCGATCTCCGCCTCGCCCAGGGCCTCTGGCAGGTACTCGCCAAGTACCTCGATCTCGTACTGCTCCTGGTCGGCGAGTTCCTGGCGGCCGGCATCCTGGTACTGAGTGATCGAGTCGCGGCGTTGTTTGACCATCTTATCGATCACCGCCAGCACGTCGGCATCGTCGAGCTCGATACGTTCGTCAACCTCGCGTTGTTTGATCGCCGCCATCAATAGGCGGATCACCCCCAGCCGGCGCTTGTCTCCGGCCTTGAGGGCGGTCTTCATATCGGATTGAACGCGCTGTTTGAGCGCTTCGCTCATGGGTGCGGGAGGCTAGTAAAGACGCTCGCGGCGGGCCACTTCCTTGAACAGCTTCTTCTGGTGGCGTTTCACCGCGGCGGCGGCTTTGCGCTTGCGGATCTCAGTGGGCTTTTCGTAGAACTCGCGACGACGCACTTCCGTGAGGGTACCGGCCTTTTCACAGGCGCGCTTGAAGCGGCGCAGGGCGACATCGAAGGGTTCGTTCTCTTTTACGCGAACACTCGGCATACGTATGATTACCTTTTTCCATTGGTGCCAACGCACCCGCCAGGGTGCAAAGAACCGTGAATTCTACTGTCCTCAGCCACCTACTGTAAAGATGCGACCCATTTTGCCTGCCCAATGTTAGTTCTCGGAATCGAAACCTCCTGCGACGAGACGGGTGTCGCACTCTATGACTCGAAGCGGGGGCTTCTGGCTCACGCATTGCACAGCCAGGTGTCCCTGCACGCCGAGTATGGCGGGGTGGTCCCGGAGCTGGCCAGCCGTGATCATGTGCGCAAGACATTGCCCTTGTTGAGGCAGGTTCTGGCCGCGGCAGGTTGCCGGACCGAACAGATAGCCGGAGTGGCCTATACCGCGGGACCGGGTCTGGTCGGCGCCTTACTGGTAGGGGGTGCCATCGGGCGCAGTCTCGCGTGGGCCTGTGGAGTCCCCGCAGTCGGGGTTCATCACATGGAAGGACACCTGCTCGCGCCAATGTTGGAGGAGAACCCGCCCCGGTTTCCCTTTATTGCGCTACTAGTTTCCGGTGGACACTCCCAACTGGTAGAGGTTCTCGGGGTCGGGCGCTATCGGGTACTGGGCGATACGCTTGACGATGCCGTTGGCGAGGCTTTCGATAAGACGGCCAAGCTCTTGGGCCTGGGGTACCCGGGCGGTCCGGCGCTGGCGCGACTGGCAGAGCAGGGTGATCCGCAGCGCTTCACCTTCCCGCGCCCGATGATCAATCGACCTGGGCTCGAATTCAGCTTTAGCGGGCTCAAAACCTTTGCGTTGAACACCATCCAGAGCTCCGGTGATGATCCCCAGACCAGGGCCGATATAGCCCGGGCCTTTCAGGATGCGGTGGTCGAAACCCTGGTGATCAAGTGTCGTCGAGCGTTACGCGAGACCGGCATGAGCACCCTGATCGTTGCCGGTGGCGTGGGTGCCAATCAGGCGTTGCGAAAGGGGCTGGTGGGGATGGCGCAGGCGGAGAACGCGCGGGTTGCATTCCCGCGCCTGGAGTTTTGTACCGACAACGGGGCGATGATCGCCTACGCGGGATGTCTTCGTCTGCAGGCCGGACAGCGTGAACCGCTCTGGTTTTCCGCCGATCCACGCTGGACGCTGGATCAGCTTGTACCCCCTGAGTCAGCGGGAGGTTCCTGATCGGGGCCTTGAATCTTGCCCTCCGTGCCTTCTATCAGGTTCCGGATGTTGCTGCGATGCCGCCAGTAGAGCATTACCGTCATCGCCGCGGTGACCACTACCCACTCCGCAGAGCCTGTCAGCCACCACATCCAAAACGGCGCGCTGGCCGTGGCAACCAGGGCCGCGGCAGACGAGACCTTCACGACGAAGGCCATGAATAGCCAGACACCGCAGGTGGCCAGGCCCACCCAGAAGTGGATGCCGAGCAGTGCACCCAGCATGGTGGCAACCCCTTTGCCGCCTTTGAAGCCGAAGAAGACGGGGTAGAGGTGGCCAAGAAACGCCGCCAGCGCGGTGAGCCCGACGATCAGTGGTTCGACACCCACGAGATGAGCGACCACCACCGGGATGACGCCTTTGAGCATGTCACCGGCGAGGCTGACCGCACCCGCCTTCTTGCCGCCGAAGCGCAGCACGTTGGTGGCGCCGGGATTGCGCGAACCCTCGGTGCGCGGGTCCGGCAGACCCATTAGACGGCAGGCGATGATGGCGCTCGAGATGGAGCCCAACAAATAGCCGAAGACAATGAGGGCGGCGGCGATCATGGCTCGCTATTGGACTTCCTCCGGGTGATCAGGTCAAGGTGCAGGGTTTGGTCTGCCGCGGATGAGCGGCTATAGTTTTCCGCTGTCACCGCCACCTTACGATAGATCATGGATACCATCTTTCTGCACGATCTGCGCGTTGAAACCATCATTGGCATCTACGACTGGGAGCGCACCACGCCGCAGACGGTCAGCGTCGATCTGGAGATGGCCTGGGACACCGCGCGGGCCGCAGCGAGTGACAATATCGCCGACACACTCGACTACAAAGCCGTCGCCAAGCGTCTGCAGGCTTTTGTCAGTGAGAGTCGCTTTCAACTGATCGAGACCCTGGCCGAACACATTGCAACGATCCTTCGCGCAGAGTTCGGCGTGAGCTGGGTACGGGTGACGTTGCACAAACCCGGTGCAGTGCGCGGTTCCAGGGACGTCGGTGTGATCATCGAACGCGGCCAGCGCTGATGCGGCGCGTCTATGTCAGCCTGGGCAGTAATGTCGATCGCGAGCGCCACCTGCGCGGAGGGTTGGACGACCTGCGCCTGGAATTTGGCGAGCTGGCGCTGTCCCCTGTCTACGAGAGCAAGGCGGTGGGCTTCGATGGCGAGCCTTTCCTCAATCTCGTCGCTGCCTTTGTTACCGCACAAAGCATCGAGGCGGTGGATGCCGTGCTGTCACGCATCGAAGAGGCGCATGGTCGCGTGCGTGGCGAAGAGCGTTTTGCGCCGCGCACTCTGGATATCGATCTGCTGCTGTTTGGCGACTGTGTGCTGCAGCGCCCAGGCTTGCAGGTGCCCCGCGAAGAGATTCTCCGCTACGCGTTTGTGTTGCGCCCGTTGGCCGATCTGGCAGGTGCCGAGGTACACCCGTCGCTGCACCGCAGTTACCGTGAACTGTGGCGCGAATTCAATGATCCCACGCAAACACTGCACCCGGTAACAGTCGATTGGGGGGCTCACGCCGGATTGGTGCAGGCGGAGCGATGATAACGGCTGCGCAGGGCGGCCGGTCAGCGGGAAAAAGTTCGTGCCGCGAGGCGCATCTTGCGGACAGGGTCGGGTGGCCCGCCGCAATAACCGGCCTACAGGACAATCGTACGGCCGCCATCCACTGTCAGTACCTGACCACTCATGTAGTCGGCGTCACGGATCAGGAACAGTACCGCACGTGCAATATCGTCCGGCGTTCCCTGGCGTTGCAACAGCGTGGAGCTGATGATCTTGCGGCGCTCCTCTTCGCTGGTGCCCCGCTCCGGCCAGAGGATGACACCCGGCGCCACGGCATTGACGCGGATGGTAGGACCCAGCTCCCGCGCCAGCGCCTTGGTCAGCATGACCAATCCCGCCTTGGCGATACTGTAGGTGGGATGTTCCTTCAACGGGCGGTCGGCGTGGATATCGACAATATTGACGATCACGCCTCCTTCACCGCGCAGCCAGCGCGCCGCAGCCTGCGAAAGAAAGAAGGGGGCACGCAGGTTGGTGCCCAGCAGATCCTCCCACTGCTCCAGCGTCACCTGCCCGACCGGCGTCGGATAGAAACTTGAGGCGTTGTTGACCAGGGCATCGAGCCGGTTCCACGCGCCACGGGCCTCCTCGACAATAGCGCCAAGCGACCCGGTGTCGAGCAGATCGGCTTGGATGAGGTGCACCGACTCCGCGCGCCGTGCCAGAAGTTCTTCGCGCAATGCCGCCGCTTCGGTGTGTGAGCTGCGGTAGTGCAGCACCAGATTCATCTCGCAATCGTGCAGGCGGCGCGCGATGGCGGCACCAATGCGGTGTGCCGCGCCGGTGATCAGGGCAACACGGCCGTTGAGCTTGACTGTCGAGTCGTCCACTGCGAACCTCCCTGCCTCGAATTGCTGCCACTCTAATACACAATCCCCGCTTGTCGCGACCCGTCACCGTGAAGAACCCGCCCAATAATCTACCGCCCCCTGACAAGGATGCCGCGCAGCACTCGGCGCGTGTGGTGGAGCAGCTGCGCAACGCAATGAGGAGTGCTGGCGGCGCGATCCCTTTTGCGCGGTTTATGGAGCTTAGTCTCTATGCGCCGGGGCTGGGGTACTACAGCGCGGGCAGCCGCAAGTTTGGCGCGGCTGGGGATTTTGTCACCGCACCGGAGATCTCGCCGCTTTTCTCCCGCACCCTGGCGCATCAGTATCGCGCGGTGCTCGATGAACTGGACGGTGGCGAGGTACTGGAGATCGGCGCTGGCAGCGGGCGCATGGCAGCCGACAGCCTTGCCGAGTTGGAGCGGCTCGAGGCGTTGCCACAGCGCTATCGCATCCTCGAACTGAGCGGCGAATTACGCCAGCGCCAGCACGAGACGATCGAACGCGATCTGCCGCATCTCGTGGAACGCGTCGAGTGGCTGGACACTCTGCCGGAGGCCGGTTTTCGAGGTGTTATCGTCGGCAACGAGGTAATGGATGCGCTGCCGGTCGAGCGGTTTCGCGTCACCGCCGAGGGTTTGAAAGCACGGCATGTTCGTCAGCAAGGCCATTCCTTCGCATGGCAGGATACTGAGTTGAGTCCCTCCCTGCAGGCAGCGATCGAGGCGTTGCCCGAGTGTCTGAGGGCGCAATGGCCGCGAGGCTATGAATCAGAGATCTGCCTGGCGCTGTCACCCTGGATCGCCACCCTGGCCGCGACCCTGGATACCGGTCTTCTCCTGCTCATCGACTATGGCTTTCCGCGTCACGAGTATTACCACCCCGATCGAAACGACGGCACCCTGATGTGCCACTATCGCCACCGCGCCCACCCCGATCCGCTGATCCTGGCGGGCCTGCAGGATATTACGGCGCATGTCGATTTCACCGCCGTGGCAGAGGCTGCGCACGGCGCGGGGCTGACGGTGGCGGGTTACACCACGCAGACCTATTTTTTGCTCGGAGCGGGAATCAACGCCCTGCTTGATGCGCCCGATCTGGGGATGGAGGAGCGGTTTATCTTGGCTCAGGGCATCAAGAAACTGCTGCTGCCCTCAGAGATGGGAGAGCTGTTCAAGGTGATAGGGCTTACGCGTAATCTGGGCGCGCAACCGCTCGCCGGTTTTGCGCTGAATGATCTGCGGCACAAACTCTGACGCGAACATAAGGGGCGTAGCGATACATGGAATGGTTCAGGCTCGGGCTGTTGGCGCTGGTGCAGGGATTGACCGAATTTCTGCCCATTTCCAGTTCGGCGCACCTCATTCTGCTGCCGAAAATCGCCGGCTGGGAGGATCAGGGGCTCGCCTTTGACGTGGCGGTGCATGTGGGAACGCTCTCGGCGGTGGTCTGGTACTTCCGCCACGAACTGACGCCCATGGGTCGTGACTGGTTCGGTTCGCTGCGCGGGCGGCACAGCCCCGACAGTCGCCTGGCGTGGGCGGTGTTGCTCGGCACCATTCCGGTGGGAGTCGCCGGTCTTGCCTTCAACGATCTGATTGAGTTGCATCTGCGTTCGCCGTTGGTCATCGCAGTCACCACCCTCGGCTTCGGGCTCCTGTTGTGGTGGTCGGATCGGGTCGGGCGGCGCGAACGCGACGAACATACCCTCACCTGGCGTGACGTGTTGGTCGTCGGGGTGGCGCAGGCCATTGCGCTGATACCCGGCACTTCCCGCTCGGGTATCACCATCACTGCCGCGCTGTTCATGGGTCTCGATCGGGTCGGGGCGGCGCGCTTCTCGTTTCTGCTCTCGATACCCGTCATTGTGCTGGCCGGCGGTCTGGAGACCATGAAACTGGTCCGTTCCAGCGAAACGGTAGAGTGGGGGGCGCTGGCTCTCGGGGTGGTGATCTCCGCGCTGAGCGCCTATCTCTGTATTCGGCTTTTTATCGCGCTGCTGCAACGGGTGGGCATGGCGCCGTTTGTCATCTACCGTCTGGTGCTTGGTGCGGTGCTGTTGATGATATTTCTGTGAATGAACTCAAACTGCAACGGCGGCCAATCTGGTTGGCAATCGGTTGCCTGCAGATTGCCCTGGTGATCTGGCTCTCGTTGATCCCGGATCCGGTTTCCATCCCGGTCATCAATGTCTCCGACAAGTTGCAACACGCACTTGCCTACGCCGTTTTGATGGGCTGGTTCGGCCAGCTCTATCAACGCCCCATGATGCGCCTCGGCTACGCCTTCTCGTTTGTCCTGATGGGTGTGGTGCTGGAGTTCGCACAGGGCTTGAGCGGACAACGCGCCTTTGAGGTGGCCGATATGTTCGCCAACACCTTCGGCGTACTGCTTGCGTGGATCGTGTTGCGCAGAGGGGGTGATCAGCTACTGGCCTGGTTCGAACGGCGCGTTATGGGGTTGGCGCCCACTCCCGGCGAATCACCCGAATCGCGCTGAGCCGTTCGCGACGCAGCGCCTGCGCAACGGCTTTTCCCTGCAGGCCTATGGCCACCATCGGGCGTGGATCCACCGCTGCCGCAGCGGCGTGCGCCTGGTGAAACCATTGGGCCTGCGGGTAGGGCCGATCCTCGAAGCCCTTGCGACCGCGACTGTCGGCTTCACAGACGAGAAGAAACTGCGCGAAACGTTCGGGGCGGCGAAAGGCGTCGAGTTTTTCCAGGGTATCGAGGATGGTCGCGGGACGCAGCTCCCCCAGGCGGTGGCAGTGACTATGGAAGCGCGCACCCAACTCGGCGAGCTCACGAAATGCCCGCGGCGCCTTGAAGCGGTCGCAGAGTTCGCGCAAACGCCGGATGCTGCGCCGCTCGTGACCGTGATGGTTGGGCAGAATATCGGCTGGCGTGTCGGCTTTGCCCAGGTCATGGGTGAGCGCGGCGAAACGCACCTCGGCCGAAGTGCTGAGTTTTGTCGCCTGCTCCAGGACCATGAGTGAATGAATGCCGCAATCGATCTCGGGGTGGTGATCGGCCCGCTGCGGGACGCCGAACAGACGGTCGATTTCGGGCAGCAGGCGCGCCAGGGCGCCACATTCGCGCAAGGTTTCGAAGAAGCGCACCGGCTGTGCCTCCATCAGAGCACGGGTCAGCTCGTTCCACACCCGCTCTGCCACCAGGGCGTCGACTTCACCGCTGGCGACCATGACACGCATCAACGCCATGGTTTCGGGGGCTACCGTAAACCCCAGTGGCGCAAAACGCGCCGCGAACCGCGCCACCCGCAGGATGCGCACAGGGTCCTCGCTGAAGGCGGGTGACACATGGCGCAGCAGACGTTTTTTCAGGTCTCGAGCCCCGCCGTAGGGATCGATCAGGCGCTGGTCGCTGTCGCGTGCCATGGCGTTGATGGTCAGATCGCGGCGCAGCAGATCTTCCTCAAGGGTGACGCCGGGGTCGGCGTGTACCATGAATCCGTGGTATCCGGGCGCGCTCTTGCGCTCGGTACGGGCGAGCGCGTACTCCTCGTGGGTCTCGGGATGAAGAAAGACCGGAAAATCGGCACCCACCTGGCGATAACCCTGTGACTTCATCGCCTCGACGGTGGCGCCGACGACCACCCAGTCCCGCTCCCGCACGGGAAGCCCCAGGAGTTCATCGCGCACCGCGCCGCCGACCAGATAGGTGTTCATGGTGCGGATGGTAGCCGAAATCGACAGCCGATGATGATCATGGCGGAAACGAAAAAGCCCGCCGTCGGGGCGGGCTTCTCGATCCATGGAACTCGCTTGTTCAGGCGTCCATGACACCGCGGAGCTTTTTCATGGCCTGCTGTTCGATCTGGCGAATGCGCTCCACCGAAACGCCGTACTCGCTCGCCAATTCCTGGAGTGTGACCTTGTCGTCATGCAGCCAGCGGCGTGCGACGATGTCGCGGCTGCGCGCGTTGAGGCCCTCCAAAGCGGTGGCGAGGCGGTTGTGGCTGGTTTGCTCCCAGTCCTCACGTTCGATCACCGCGGCAGGATCGGCGCTGCGGTCCGCCAGGTAGCCGGCGGGAGCGAAACTCGCCGAGTCATCGTCATCGGCGTTCAGCGGCATGTCGAAGGCCACATCGTGGCTGCTGAGCCTGCGTTCCATCTCCAGCACCGTCTCGGGCTTTACGCCCAGGTCCTGCGCCACGGCGTTGACCTCGTCCTGGTTCATCCAGCCGAGGCGTTTCTTGGATTTGCGCAGGTTGAAGAACAGTTTGCGCTGGGCCTTGGTAGTGGCCACTTTGACGATGCGCCAGTTGCGCAGAACGAATTCGTGAATTTCGGCGCGTACCCAGTGGACGGCAAATGAGACCAGCCGCACCCCCTGCTCGGGGTCGAAGCGCTTGACCGCCTTCATCAGGCCAATGTTGCCCTCCTGGATCAGGTCCGGTAGCGGTAGCCCGTAACCCATATACCCGCGGGCGATACGCACCACAAAGCGCAGATGGGAGGTTACCATCTGCCATGCGGCATCCAGGTCCTCATGGTCGCGCAGTTGCCGCGCCAACCGTTTCTCCTCCTCCTCGCTGAGCATGGGGAAGGTGTTGACGGACTGAATATAGGCATCGATGCTGCCGACCGGAACGGGCAGGCGCAGGGTTGCGATAGCGTTACTCACGGATGAATTCCTCCCTAGAAACTGGTGTCTATCTTAGCACTCGTTGCGTGAGAGTGCTAATCGTGGGGAAAGTTCCTGAATCGCGGATAACCCACTGATAATACGTGGTTAATGGTTTAGGCGGGTTCGATGGCCCGTAGATGTCGCCCGACCGCCAGCCAGGAGCCGAGCCAACCCAGCAGCCCCGCCAGGGCAAAGAGGAGCAGACTGCTGCCAACGCCCAGCATTTCCAGCCCGAAACCGCTGTGATAGAGACTGGCGAGCCCGCGCACCGGATTCTGCAACAACCACCAGGAGACGCCCACCATCAGCCAGGCGATCACGCCACCCAGCAGTCCGTACCACATGCCGCCGTAGAGAAAGGGGCGGCGAATGAAGGCGTCGGTGCCGCCCACCATCTTGATCACCTCGATCTCCTGGCGGCGGTTGAAGATGTCGAGCCGGATGGTATTGCCGACGATCAACAGCACCGCAAGGGCCAGCAGACCGCCAAGGACAAATACGCCGCGCTGGGCAATCTCCATGATGGCGTGGAGGCGCCGTACCCACTGCATGTCGAGCTGTGCGAAATCCACCTCCGGCAGGGTCTGTAACTCACTGACCAGTTGCTCGATGCGTGCGGGGTCGCTGGCGGCCATGGAGGGGCGGATCACGAGCACGGCAGGGAGCGGGTTTTTGTCCAGCGCCTTCAACGCGTCGCCAAAGCCGGAAAGGGTGCGAAACTCCTCCAGCGCGGCGTTGCGTGAAATGAACTCCGTGTCGGCTACCTCCTGGCGGCTGCGCAGCTTGTCGGCGAGGGTGCGCGCCTGGCTGTCGCCCACCGAATCCTTGAGAAATACCGAGATCCGCGCCGAGCCGTCCCAGTTGGCGCTGAGGCGCTGGGCATTGTCGAGCAACAGGTGCATGCCCGCGGGAAGCGCCAGGGCGATGCCGATCACCGCCGCGGTCATGAGACTGGCAAAGGGGGTGCGCCATAGCCTGCCGAGGCTGGCGAGCAGGGTTTGCAGGTGGTTGATCCAATACGCTTGAAAACGCGTCGTGATCGATGGTCTGCCCGAGGCGGCATGGCGCTTGGCTTCGGTCCTGGTGCGTGGGCGGGCGCGATCGATGGCTGAGCGGGTGCGGCTACGCATGGCTTTGGGTGTAGGCATGGGGGCGCGAACCGCCGGCGATCAATCGTCCCTGTTTGAGCACGAAGGTGCGTTTGCCGTACGCGCGGATCAGATCGAGGGCGTGACTGGCGATCAAAACAGTTACTCCTACATCGTTGAAACTCTGAAACAGATTCATGATTTCGCGCGCCAGCTCGGGATCCAGGTTGCCGGTCGGTTCGTCGGCCAGCAGCAGGGGTGGTTTGTTGACCACCGCACGGGCGATGCCGACACGTTGCTGTTCACCGCCCGAGAGGCGAATCGGCTCCATGCCCTCCTTGCCGAGCAGGCCCACCTTGTCCAGCGCGGCACGTACGCGGCGGCTGATCTCCTGGTGGCGCATGCCCGCAATCACCAGCGGCAGGGCGACGTTGTCGAACACCGTGCGATCGTAGAGCAACTGATGATTCTGGAAGATGATGCCGATCTTGCGCCGCAGGTAGGGGATCCGGCCGTGGCGCACCTTGGTGACATTTTCGCCGTCGAAAAGGATCTGTCCGCGCGTGGTGCGCTCGATCATTGAGATCAGCTTGAGCAGCGAGCTCTTGCCGGCCCCCGAATGACCGGTCAGAAACGCCATCTCACCCTTCTCAAGATGAAACGAGATGTGCGAGAGCGCATCGCTGCCGCCTCCGGCGTAACGCTTGCTGACATTGTCAAACTGGATCATGGGTGCCGCGCATCAATCCGAGTCGAACAGGGCATCGACAAACGCTGTGGCGTCGAACTCGCGCAAATCCTCGGCCTGTTCGCCGACGCCGATGTAACGGATTGGCAGCCCCATCGCCTTGGCGATCGCGAAGATCACGCCGCCTTTGGCGGTGCCATCGAGCTTGGTCAGGGTGATACCGGTGACGCCGACGGCATTGTGAAACTCGCGCGCCTGGCTGAGCGCGTTCTGCCCGGTGCCGGCGTCGAGGACCAGCATCACCTCGTGGGGGGCGGCGGCGTCGATCTTGCCCATGACGCGGCGGATCTTCTTCAACTCCTCCATCAGATTCGCCTTGTTGTGCAGGCGTCCGGCGGTGTCGGCGATCAGCACGTCGATGCCGCGCGCACGTGCGGACTGCAGCGCATCGAAAATCACTGCGGCCGAATCGGCGCCGCTGTGCTGCGCTACCACGGGCACTCCGTTGCGCGCTCCCCACACCTGCAGTTGCTCAACCGCCGCCGCGCGGAAAGTGTCACCGGCGGCCAGCATCACGCTCTTGCCCTGGGCGAGAAAGTTGCGCGCCAGTTTGCCGATGGTTGTGGTCTTGCCGGCGCCATTGACACCGACCATCAGGATAACGAAAGTCGTTGGGGAGTCGGCGAGCCGCAAGGGTATCGCGCACGGCTCCAGGAGGGATCGCATCTCTGCCCGCAGCGCTTCGAGCAGGGTCGCCGCGTCGGTCAGTTCCTTGCGGGAGACGCGCGCGGTAAGGTCGGTGATGATCGCCTGGGTGGCTTCGACACCAAGATCGGCGGTCAGCAGCAGGGTTTCGATCTCTTCGAGCAGGTCGGCGTCGATGGCCTTGCGCCCGCGCACCACGCCGATCAGCCCTTCGGCGAGACCGGCGCGAGTCTTGCCAAGGCCGCGCTTCAGGCGGGTGAGCAACCCCTCCCGGGTGGGTGTGGCGTCGGCGGCGTTCTCCGTGGCAGGCGGCGGAACGTGCTCGTGCGCTGATTGATCGGATTTGTTGCGCTTGAAACCAAACATGAATGATCCGGTCTTAGTGTGGCAGTCGGGCCAGCGGGCCCATCTTCGGGATGGGGTATCCTACCATCCCCGATTTTTTTCCACATCGCTCCATCACAGGACATAGTCTCGATGCCAAGACCCTTAGTAATAACGCTCTTGCTGGTCGTTTTCTCACTCCCGGTGCAGGCCAGGGTGAACGAGTTCGAACTCAGCAATGGAATGAAAGTGATCGTCAAAGAGGATCACCGCGCGCCGGTGGTGGTGAGCCAGATCTGGTACAAGGTGGGTTCCACTTACGAGCACAATGGCATCACCGGCGTATCGCACGTGCTGGAGCACATGATGTTCAAGGGTACCGCTCGTCACCCGGCCGGCGAGTTCTCGCGCATCATCGCCGAGAACGGGGGCCGCGAGAATGCCTTCACCGCCCGCGATTACACCGCGTACTTTCAGCAGTTGCACAAGGACCGCCTGCCCATTGCTCTGGAGCTGGAGGCGGATCGCATGCGCAATCTGCAATTGCCCACCGCCGAGTTCGCCAAGGAGGTGCAGGTGGTGATGGAGGAGCGGCGCCTGCGCACCGAGGACGACCCCCAGGCGCTGACCTTTGAACAGTTCAACGCCGCGGCCTTTCAGGTCAGCCCCAATCGCAATCCCATCATCGGCTGGATGGATGACCTGAAAAACCTCGCGATAGAGGATCTGCAAGCCTGGTATCGTCGCTGGTACGCGCCCAACAACGCCACTCTGGTCGTGGTGGGGGATGTGGATCCGCAACGCGTGCTGGCCCTGGCGCGCACCCATTTCGGGCCGCTCCCGGCGGCCAGGATCGAGGACCTCAAGCCACGCCGTGAACCCGTGCAGCGCGGTCTGAGGCGGATAACCGTCAAGGCGCCGGCGCAGTTGCCGGTGCTGGTGATGGGCTACAAGACGCCCAACATAGCAACCGCCGATGCACCCTGGGAGCCCTATGCCCTGGAGGTATTGGCCGGTGTGCTCGATGGCGGGGCCAGCGCGCGACTGGCGCGCAATCTGGTGCGCGGCCAGCAGATCGCCACCAGTGCCGGGGCGGGTTACAGCCTCTACTCGCGCCTGCCGGGCCTGTTCACGTTCAGCGCGGTACCGGGCAATGGCCACGAGGTGGCGGCGGTTGAACGCGCGTTGCGGGCCGAGATCGAACGGATACGCACAGAACCTGCGACCGCGGATGAACTGAAGCGGGTCAAGACCGCGGTGGTCGCGAGTGCGGTCTACCAGCGCGATTCGCTCTTTTATCAAGCGATGCAGATCGGAACGACCGAGACCATCGGACTGGGCCACGAAGTGCTCGATGAGTACGTCGCGCGCATCCAGGCGGTGACGGCCGAGCAGGTGCAGGCCGTTGCCGAGAAATACCTGGTGGAAGATGCGTTGACGGTTGCCGTGCTGGAACCGCAATCCATGGCGGCGGGAACACCGCCCTCACCCGTCGCGGGAGGGCGTCATGGTGGCTAGACGAAGCGGTACGGAGCGTCGCCTGCGTGCCTGGCTGTTCGGGGTGGTTGTGGTCGGCACGGCGGGCATCGCGTGGCCGGTGGCGGCCAGCCCGCCCATCGAGCATTGGCAAACCGCCAACGGGGCGCGTGTCTACTTTGTGGCCGCGCCGGAGATACCCATGGTGGATCTGCGCGTCACCTTTGATGCCGGGAGCGTGCGTGACGGCGAGCAGGGTGGTGTCGCGGTGATGACCAATGCGCTGCTTGCCGAGGGCGCGGGGGAGCTGGATGCGGATGCCATCGCCGAGCGGTTCGCTGCCCTCGGCGTCTCCTTCGGCAACGATGCCGACCGCGAATCTTCCACCGTTTCACTGCGCACTCTCAGCGATCCCGAGGTGCTTGAACCGGCGTTGGAGCTGGTGGCGATGATAGTGCGTGAACCGCGTTTCGCGGCGGCGGATCTGGAGCGCGAGCGCAACCGACTGCTGGTGGGGTTGCAGTCCGAGCGCGAATCGCCGGGCGCTATCGCCAGCAAGGCGTTTTTCAAGGCGCTCTACGGTACACATCCCTATGCCGCGCAACCCGAGGGGGACGAAACCACGGTGGCAGCGTTGAACCGCGACGATCTGGTGCGTTTTCATCGGCGCTACTATGTGGCGCGTAACGCGCAGATCTCGATCGTCGGCGCGGTAAGTCGCGAGCAGGCCGCGGCGATCGCGGAACAGGTGGTTGGCCGGCTGCCGCAGGGCGAGCGCGCTCCGGCGCTGCCGCCGGTACCGGAGCTCACCGCAGCAAAGGTCATCCGGATCGAGCACCCGTCGCAGCAATCGCACATCATCATGGGGCAGATCGGCATGCGCCGCGGTGATCCGGATTACTTTGCACTCTATGTGGCCAATCAGGTGCTGGGTGGTGGCGGACTGGTATCGCGGCTCAATGCCTCGATCCGTGAACAGCGCGGTCTCGCCTACAGCGTCTATAGCTACTTTGCGCCCCTGGCGCAGTACGGCCCGTTTCAGATGGGTCTGCAGACACGCAACGACCAGGTGGACGAGGCGCTGCGGGTGGTGCGTGAAACGCTTGCCCTCTACCACGCCAACGGCCCGACCGCTGCCGAGTTGGAGGCGGTCAAACGCAACATCACGGGCGGTTTTCCACTCAACATCGACAACAACCGCAAGATCGTCGGCTATCTGGGTATGATCGGTTTCTACGGGCTGCCTCTCGATTATCTGGAACGTTTTCCGGCGCGCATCGATGCGCTGGAACGCGAAACGGTTCACGAAGCTTTCCGCCGGCGCATCGATCCGCGCAGGATGATCACCGTCGTCGTTGGCGGATCGGCGACAGCACAAGCCAAAGACGCAGCAACACAGTGAGCCGTCGAGCAAGTTCGCGAATGCCGCCGGGCAACTATCGGATCATTGCCGGCGAGTGGCGCGGACGGCGCCTGCCGATCCCCGATCTGCCAGGGTTGCGGCCGACGCCGGACCGGGTCCGCGAGACGCTCTTCAACTGGCTGGCGCCGACGCTGCCCGGCGCGCGGTGCCTTGATCTTTTTGCCGGCGCCGGTGCGCTCGGTTTCGAGGCGGCCTCCCGGGGCGCCGGGCACGTGATGCTGGTCGATCGGGAACGGGCAGTGACGGAGCTGCTGCGCCAGGAGGCCGTGCGGCTCAACGCGGCCAACGTCGAGATCGCGCAATCAGAGGTGCTGGCGTTTCTACGCGATACTGCAGAGCCCTGCGATATCGTCTTTCTCGATCCGCCCTATGCCGCCCAGCTGCTCCCCGCCACACTCGCGCTACTGCATGAGGGGGCATGGGTGAAAACGGGTGGCTGGGTCTACATCGAGCACGATGCGCGCGAGAAACCGCCGGAGTTGCCCATCGGTTGGCGTTACCATCGCAGCAAGCGCGCCGCGCAGGTCGGCTATCATCTCGTAGAGGCAGGTTAACGGGCGGGTGCACCGCCGTATTTTGCGCACTGCACCATTTGTGAGATAGTAGGCGCCCGTCAGCCCAGCAGGACCACGAAGGGGAGCCGCCTTGACTCGTCACATCACCGTCGTATACCCCGGGACATTCGATCCGATCACCAATGGTCATATCGACCTGGTGACACGGGCTACGCGTCTTTTCGACAAGGTCGTGGTCGCGGTGGCGGCCAATCCCACCAAGAAACCCACCTTTGATCTGGCGGAGCGGGTTTCGCTGGCGCAACAGGTGCTGAGCGGCATCGGCAACATCGAGGTGCGCGGGTTTGACAATCTGCTGGTGGAGTTTGTCGAACAGGTGGGCGCCGAGGTCATCTTGCGCGGACTGCGGGCGGTTTCCGATTTCGAGTACGAGTTTCAGCTCGCCGGTATGAATCGGCGTCTGGCCCCTGAAGTGGAGACAATGTTCCTGACACCGGCGGAGCAATACGCCTTTATCTCTTCCACATTGGTGCGCGAAGTGGCCATGCTCGGCGGCGATGTTTCCCCTTTCGTTCACCCGGTTGTCATTGCCGCATTGCGTGATAAAATCCGCTGATTCGTAGGTCTACCGAAAACCGTAAAGGGTCGAAAGCCCGGGAGTCGACATATGGCTTTAATGATTACCGATGAGTGCATCAATTGTGATGTGTGTGAGCCCGAGTGCCCCAATGGGGCGATCTCCCAGGGCGATGAGATCTACGTGATCGATCCCAATCTCTGCACCGAGTGCGTGGGTCATTTTGACGAACCGCAGTGCCGCGAGGTCTGCCCCGTCGATTGCATTCCACTCAATCCGGATTACGAGGAAACCAAGGAAGAACTGCAGGCCAAGTTTGAAAAACTGCAGGCCGGCTAGGCCTAGTATTACCCATTGTTCCAAAAACGGCCTCTCGGGGCCGTTTTTTTTTGCGCCTGAACCGCCAACAACCGCTAGGCTAAGTGGTATGCCCAAGGTGACGATTACCCTTGCCCTGCTGCTGATCTGTTCGGCGTGCGGCCTACCACCCCCGGATTCCACAGCGCACCCGGCCGGCGCGGCAATCGCCACGGCACATCCGCTGGCCACCGAGGCCGGTTTTGCGGTTCTCGATCAGGGCGGTAACGCCTTCGATGCCGCCGTTGCGGTAACCGCAGCGCTGGCGGTGGTCGAACCGTACAGCTCCGGCATCGGCGGCGGCGGATTCTGGCTGCTGCACCGATCGCATGACGGGTACGAGACTATGCTCGATGGGCGCGAGCGCGCCCCGCTGGCCGCGCATCGCGATCTCTACCTCGATGATCGCGGCAATGTGATCCCGGGTCTCTCGGTGGATGGCCCGCTCGCAGCGGGTATTCCAGGGGTGCCTGCTGCGCTCGATCATCTGGCGCGGCACTACGGTCGCCTGCCTTTGGCGGCGAGCCTGCAGCCGGCCATACGACTGGCCCGCGAAGGCTTTCCCATCGACGAACATTATCGGCGCCTCGCCGAGTTCCGGCTGCAACCGCTGCGCGCATCGCCCGCGGCGGCGCGCCAGTTTCTGGTGGATGATGAAGTGCCTGCAGCGGGTTATCCGTTGCGCCAGCCGGAGTTGGCGCAGACCCTCGTTACGGTGGCCGAACGCGGTGCGGCAGGATTCTACAGCGGTGATCTGGCGCAGCGTCTGGTAGCGGGCACCCGGGCTGCGGGCGGCATCTGGACGCAGGAGGATCTCGCCGACTACCGCCTCGTAGAGCGCGAACCGATCCGTGGCGCCTATCGTGGCCTGCGCATCACCGCGGCCGCCCCGCCCTCTTCGGGTGGCGTGGTGCTGGTGTCGATCCTCAACCAGCTGGCACAGTTTGCCCGGGCCCCCCTGGATTCGACGATAACCCGGCATCGCCTGATTGAGACGATGCGCCGCGCCTACCGCGATCGCGCGCTCTATCTCGGCGATCCCGATTTCGTGACCATGCCGCTGCGGCGCCTGCTCAGTGCGGGCTACGCACGCGAAATGGCTGCCACTGTCGTGCCTGACCGCGCTACCCCAAGCACTGGGCTGCCTGGGGTGATTCCGCAAGCGGAGGGGCCCCATACCACGCACTTCTCGATTATCGATCGCGAGGGCAATCGGGTCGCCGCCACATTGAGCGTCAACTACCCCTTCGGCTCGGGCTTCGTGCCGCCGGGAACCGGCGTTCTGCTCAACGACGAGATGGACGACTTCTCCGCCAAGCCCGGAATTCCCAACGTCTACGGACTCGTGGGCGCCGAGGCCAACGCCATCGCGCCGGGCAAGCGCATGCTCTCCAGCATGACACCCGCCTTTGTCGAAGGTGACGGCCGCGTCGCCATCCTCGGCACCCCGGGAGGCAGTCGCATCATCACCATGGTGTTGCAGGGTGTGTTGGCGTTTGCCGAAGGAGAGCGGGCAGAGGAGATCGTCACGCGGCCACGTTTGCATCACCAGTACCTGCCCGATGTGGTGCAGTTGGAGCCGGATGCGTTGAGCGCGGCCGAACGCCAGGCGTTACAGCTGCTGGGTCACCGTCTCGAGGTGAAGGAACGCCCCTGGGGCAATATGCAGGCGGTGGTGTGGGATCGGCGCAGCGGCGAGGTCGAGGCGGCCAGTGATCCGCGCGGCATGGGCGCTGCCGAGGTGCGATGAGCGGCGGCGCGCGAGCGCCCAAGCGCTTAGCTGTCTATCCTGATCGGTAACATGAGGCGGACAGCGCCTGGCCGCCATCTTCGAGGAGACCGAGCGATGAAATCCGAAGAGCTGCGCTCCCTGCAGGCACCCCTGAAAAAGCATTACCGGCAGCAACCGGATGCGGCGCTGATCACGCTTCGAGCGCAGGGAAGACTCGGCGAAGGCGTCAGCTGCAAGGTCGATACCGGCAAGGCGCTGGTCGCTGCAGGTCTGCACCCCGCCACGGGTGGTGACGGACTCAGCGTATGCTCGGGCGACATGCTGCTCGAAGCGCTGGTGGCCTGCGCCGGGGTCACGCTGGGAGCCGTGGCCACCGGTCTTGAGATTCCCCTGCGTGATGCGACAGTTCGCGCAGAAGGTGACCTCGACTTTCGCGGCACCCTGGGCGTCTCGAAGGAGGCGCCGGTCGGTTTTCAACAAATCCGGCTCTATTTCGATCTCGATACCGACGCGACCGATGAGCAGCTGGCAACGCTGCTGCGACTTACCGAGCGGTACTGCGTGGTCTACCAGACGCTTGCAGCACCCGTTGCCATCGGGGTGACTCATCGCGTCCTGCCATCGTAGTCTGCAATAATCGGTGGCGCTCCACGATTTTCCAGCCCTGTCGGTTTTGGCCGTGGTGCCGCGTGAGGCGTAGAGTTGACCGGTCTGGGACAGGGGAGGGGAGTCATGGGATCCAGCGCTTCGCGAGGTACTGCGGCGCCTTCGCATGCCCGATCCCCGGTTGCCGGGATCGATCATAAGCACCTCAGTCAATGGCTGCGTTACGGGTGGAGCACCTATCGTGCATCGGCGCTGATCAGTTCAGCCTTTGCCGCCGTCTTCGCGCTGATCGGTCTCGCCGGACTCGTACTGCTGGTCGGCGCGGGCATGACGCCCCTGGTCTACCCGTGGGCCGGCGGCTTCATGCTGGTAGGGCCGGCGCTGTTGTGCGGTTACTTCGAGCTGGCACGACGTATAGATCGCGGTGAAGCGGCCAGCGGCACGGCGCTGTGGCAGGGGTTTCGCCGCAGCCCGCCTGGGTTGTGGGTGCTGGGGCTGCTGTCGGCGTTTCTGTTGGTGGTCTGGTTGACCGATGCGGCGATTATCTACGGCCTCTACTTCGGCCGCGAACCGGTCTATCTCGGCTGGGATCTGCTCGCCGACCCGGCGCTGCGCAGCGATCTTTGGGTCTACTTCGTCTTCTGTACGCTGATAGGTTCACTGCTGGCGCTGATCGTCTTCGCGATCTGCGCGTTTTCGCTGCCGCTGCTCTATTTTCAACGGATTCCGCTCACCGTCGCCGTCGGGCGCAGTGTGCGCGCGGTGTTTGCCAATCTTGGTGTCATGGTGGTGTGGGGCTGCTTGCTGACGGCGGCGATCATTGGGTCGATCCTCCTGTTTCTGCCGGCCTTCGTGGTGGTATTTCCGGTGTTGGCCTATGCCAGTGTGGCTGCCTATCGCGATAGTGCGGAGTTCACTTGAGTGCGTTGGTTCTATTTCAATAGGTTCACCCCGCTCAGCGGTGAGCGTAGGATCGCCTGGCGCAGGGCTTCGATCGCCCCGGGGCGCGGGTACGTCACACGCCACGCGAGCGCCACCGTCCGTTTGGGTGTCGGATCATAAAGGCGCCGAATTGCGAGCAGCCGTTCGGCGTACCGATCGGCTCCAGCCGCGGTACTGGGTAAAACGGTTACCCCCATACCCGAAGCTACCATGTGCCGCAGCGTCTCCAGCGAAGTGCCTTCCACCCGGTGCTGTATCGAGGCGCCACGGCTCTGCGGTTGTTCGCAGGTGGGGCATGCCTCGATCACCTGATCGCGAAAGCAGTGGCCTGCCCCCAGCAGCAACAGCTGTTCGTCGGCCAGTTCACTGAGGCGTACCTGCTTGCGCTGGGTCAACGGGTGGGCGGTGGGCAGTACGGCGACGAACGGCTCTTCGTAGAGCGGTAGCGTCACCACGCCCGGTTCGTCGAAGGGCAGCGCTATGATGATGGCATCCAGTTCGCCCAGTTTCAGCCGCTGGCGCAGGTTCGCCGTGTAGTCCTCGACGATATGCAGCGGCATTTTTGGTGCACTGTCGTGCAGCTCCGGCAACAGATGCGGCAGCAGATAGGGGCCGATGGTGTAGATCACGCCCAGGTGCAGTAAACCCTGAAGCGGATCCTGGTGCTGCGTGGCGGCCGCGCGCAGCCCCTCCACCTCTTCCAGCACCCGTTGCGCGTGCTCGACCACCTCCCGGCCAATGGGGGTGATGGACACTTCGCTCTTGCTGCGTTCGAAAAGCAGCACACCCAGCTCCTCTTCGAGTTTTTTCACCGCCACGCTCATGGTCGGCTGACTGACGAAGCAGGCCTCGGCGGCGCGGCCAAAGTGGCGCTCCCGCGCGACGGCGACGATGTAACGAAGTTCATTGAGGTTCATGACAACGGTCGATGCTATAGACAACGGCTATTAGGCACCCCGAATCAATGCAATTCAAACATCTTTTGCGGAGAGCCTTTCGGCTTGGCACCCGATGCTGGGCTGCATCGGGCGCGGAGTGCTCAGTCGGGAATATCCAGACTGAGCGACTCCTTCACCTCCTCCATCACCACATAGCTCTTGGAATCGCGCACGCCGGGCAGGCGGTGGAGGATCTCGCCCAGCAACTCGCGGTAGGCGGCCATGTCGGCGATGCGCACCTTGAGCAGGAAGTCGAACTCGCCCGACACCAGGTGACACTCCAGTACCTGAGGGATGAACTTCACCGCGTCGCTGAACTGCTCGAAGATGTCCGGCGTGGTGTATTCCAGACTGATCTCGACGTAGACCAGCAGACCGGCGTCGAGCAGCTTGGGATCGAGGATGGCGGTGTAGCCGGTGATATAGCCGGCCTGTTCCAGACGCCGTACCCGTTCCAGGCACGGGGAGGTGCTGAGGCCGACGCTCTCGCCCAGCTCGACAAACGAGACCCGACCGTTTTTCTGCAGGCTGCGCAGAATGTTGCGATCGATACGGTCGAGCTCGCGCGGTGTTGCCCCTTTTCGCTGTTTTCTCATGATTTGCTGTCCGATTGCTAAAACGCCGGAATATTTTCCGGGATGTAGCAATAAATGCAAAACAAATCCGATGTTACTTCACTAATATAGCGGAATCTCTTTTGAGGTCAGCTGAGTGCTGGAGGAGTGCGGTATGAAAGTCATTGTTCTGGGTAGCGGCGTCATCGGTGTCACCACGGCTTATTACCTGGCCCGCCAGGGGCACGAAGTGGAGGTGGTGGATCGTCAGCCGGCCGCGGCGTTGGAGACCAGCTTCGCCAATGCCGGGCAGATCTCCCCCGGCTACTCCGCACCCTGGGCGGCACCCGGCATCCCGGTGAAGGCCATCAAGTGGCTGCTCAGCAAACACTCCCCGCTGGTGATCCGTCCCAGAGCCGATCCCAGGCAGTGGCTGTGGGTGGCGCGGATGCTGCGCAACTGCACCAGCAGCGCCTATGCCATCAACAAAGGCCGCATGCTGCGCCTGGCCAGCTACAGCCGCGAATGCTTTGGCGCCCTGCGCGCCGAGACCGGCATCCGTTACGACGAGCGTACCCAGGGCACATTGCAACTGTTTCGCACCCGGAAACAGGTCGACGATGCCGCCCAGGACATTGCTATTCTGGAAGAGTGCGGCGTGCCCTACGAATTGCTGGATCCTGCCGGTTGCGTGGCCGCCGAGCCCGCCCTCGGCCTGGTGCGCGAAAAGATCGCCGGCGGCCTGCGCCTGCCCAACGACGAGACGGGCGACTGCTTCCAGTTCACCCAGAGCCTGGCGGCACTCGCCGCCGAGTTGGGCGTGGTGTTCCGCTACGACACCGCGATCCACGGGCTCGAAGCCGAAGGCGGCCGCGTCACCGGCGTGCACACCGCCGCCGGCCGACTGCAGGCCGACAGCTACGTGATGGCGCTGGGCAGCTACTCGCCGCTACTCCTCAAGCCGCTGGGCATCACCATCCCGGTCTATCCGGTGAAGGGCTACTCGATCACGGTGCCCATCAGCGACGCCGCCGGCGCCCCGGTCTCCACGGTCATGGACGAGAGCCACAAGGTGGCCGTCACCCGCCTCGGCGATCGCATCAGAGCCGCGGGCACCGCGGAACTGGGCGGCTACGATACCACTCTGCGCGAATCACGCCGCAAGACGGTCGATCACGTAGTGCGCGATCTCTTCCCCACCGGCGGCGACGTGGCGCAGGGCGAGTTCTGGTGCGGGCTGCGGCCCATGACCCCGGACGGCACGCCGCTGGTGGGCGCCACCCGCATTGCCAATCTCTATCTCAATACCGGGCACGGCACCCTGGGCTGGACCATGTCCTGCGGCTCCGGCCGCCTGCTGGCGGACATCATCTCGGGCCGCACCCCGGAGATCCATGCCGAGGGGTTGGGTATCGAGCGCTACCAGCGCAAGCCAACGCCGCTGCCGGCAAACGGTCATCAGGCACCGGCGGTCTGACGGTTCGCTCTTGTCGACTTTTTTCAGCTAGGCTGAACGAAGCTTGTCTCTCGCCAAGCCGCATAGAGCGCCACGTCAATCATTTGTGAATTTCTTTGCACTCTTTGCGTCTCTGCGAGAGTTGCGGTCTTATTGGTGTTTGCATCAACTCACCCAGCGGAGAGCGACGCCCCATGACAGAAAAAACAATCATTCAGACCGATAAGGCCCCCGCCGCCATCGGTCCTTACTCGCAAGCGGTCAGGGCAGGCAACACGGTCTACTGCTCCGGTCAGATCCCCCTCGACCCCGCCACCATGGAATTGGTCATGGACAGCTTCGAGGCGCAGGCGGTGCGCGTATTCGACAATCTAGCCGCAGTCGCCGCCGCCGCGGGTGGCACTCTGGCCGATTTCGTCAAACTCAACATCTACCTCACTGATCTCACCAACTTCGGCGCCGTCAACGAAGTGATGATGCGCTACTTCCAGGAACCTTATCCGGCGCGTGCGGCGGTGGGTGTGAAGGAACTACCGAAAGGTGTGGACGTGGAAGTCGAAGGGGTGATGGTGCTCTGACCCGAAGTTGTGCGCGTGCCGCCAGAACGGGAAAAGGGACGGGTCGCAGTGTGCGGCGTTCCTGCAACGGTGAACTTTGATCGCCTCCCGGGGAGATCGAGCGGTTCCGCCGCCTGACTGTGGTGCTGGTTGTTTACCCTTGAAGTATTGTGATTGAATGGGCTTCGATGATCTGAGTTTTTGTGGGGAAGATTTTTGTTTTGTAGTTGAGTGGTTTTGGGATCGATCCTAAAAGCAACAATACCTCGGAAACTGCCCGATGCCAGACACACAGCCCATTGCCCGCCTGTTGAACGGCCATTTCGTTTTTATCCGGCAATTCCTCAAACACCCCCTGCAGATCGGCTCGATCATTCCCAGTTCACGTTTTCTCGAACGGCGCGTCGTCGCGGCGGCGAGGATCGCTTCTGCCAACGTGATAGTCGAACTGGGTCCCGGCACGGGAGGGACCACCCGTGCTTTGCTGAAAGCGATGCCGCGCCATGCCAGACTGCTCACCATCGAGATCAACCCGCATTTCCACTCACTAATAAGTCGTGTCGAGGATGAGCGCCTGATTGCGCACTTGGGCAGTGCGTGCGACCTGAAGCAGATCATGGCGCGCTATGATCTGGGTGCACCGGATGCCATCGTCTCCGGTATCCCCTTCTCCACCATGGATCCGGGCATCGGTTCCCGAATACTCGAGGCCGTCGCGGCCTCGCTCGCTCCCCATGGTCGTTTTGTGGCGTATCAGGTGAGTCCGCAGGTCGCCCGGTTGTGTCGGCCGCTCCTGGGCCCGGGAGAGATGGTGACGGAGTTCCTCAATATTCCTCCCATGCGTGTCTTCCACTGGCAGAAGATGGGCGCGTAGCAGGGCCGTTCGGTATCGATCTCCACCCGTGGCGCGGCTTGCCGCGGATCACTGCCGGGTCAGGTTGCCAACTCCCCGGACTCGTCGATTCCGACTTCGCGGTCTTGCTCGTGAACCGATCGGTAGCTTGGGCTGCGCCCATCCTGCAAGTGCACTGCCGGTTCATGCATTACCGCCTCCTCCCGTCGTCCGGTAAGTTCTACCGCGAACGCAGCGAAGGGGAAGGTCGCGCAATAGCCGAAGGCACTGAAGTGTTCTTTTCCCGCTCAACGGAATCACGTGCCAATAAGCGGGGCGCCAGATAGCATCCTGCAACCGAGTCCCTTCTCCATTGGGGACGATTCCATGGATGGAGGAGGTAGAACGAAGTTTGGAACCCGAGTCGAGAAGCTAGGAAGAGGAGTGGTTTCGTCTTTTTGCCCTCACGGTAGAGACCGGCAACAGGGTTTGCGGGGTAGCGTGCATAGGCAAGGAGGATTTACCGTTACCCCAGGATCCACCCTACCTGTTGAGTGAAAATCGAGCTGTTGCGATGGACCTGAAGCAATCGTGGATTACTGGACTGAGCTTCGGACTTACCTCCGGTGTGATCACCACGCTGGGCCTGATGGTGGGTCTGCACTCGGGTACGCACTCCACGTTGGCGGTCGCCGGCGGCGTCATCACCATCGCCATTGCCGATGCCTGTTCCGATGCGCTGGGCATCCACGTCGCCGAGGAGTCCAGAGCGACGCGTAACACGCTGGCCATCTGGGAAGCCACCATTGCCACCTTGATCACTAAGATGGCGGTGGCGCTGACCTTTCTGGTGCCGATCTTTCTGTTCGAACTGAGTACCGCCATCGTCGTCGCTGTGGTGTGGGGGTTGCTGCTGCTGACCGTGCTCTCCTGGCGCCTGGCCCGTCATCGCGGCGAGTCCGCGCTCCCGGTGGTGGGTGAGCACCTGCTGATTGCCGTTGTCGTCATTGTCGCCACCCACTATGTCGGAGATTGGGTGGCAATAGCGTTTGCATAGTCAAACGGGTCATTCGTAGAGTGGGCGTAGCACACCCATATTTATGGAATCGAGAGCGTTGGCGATGTCCCAATCTGCCGTACTGAATAAGATTCTCTCCGACGAGTTTCGGCTCCTGAGCTTTCGCCCGTTCCAGCCCGATCCATCATTGTTCAATCACTACCTGGCCTTCGGATTGCTGGTTACCTGGCTCTGCGGGGTAGGGCGTTATTGGGACAATCCGCGCGCCGATCTATGGCAAACCCTCGGTTTGGGATCGGTGGTCTATGTCTTCTTTCTGGCACTGGTTCTGTGGGGGATCATCCATCCGCTGAAACCGCAGAACTGGTCGTACCGAGGCGTGTTGCTGTTCGTGACGCTGACCTCGCCTCCGGCCCTGCTCTACGCCATTCCCGTGGAGCGTGTCTTCACGTTGGAAACGGCTCAAACCATCAATGTGTGGTTCCTGGCCGTGGTGGCCGCATGGCGCGTGGTGCTGCTTTATCTCTACCTCAAACGGTCTGCAAAGCTGTCGGGATTCACGATTTTCGTCGCCTGCTTTCTGCCGCTCACCCTGATCGTCAGCGCGCTGACCGCGCTCAATCTCGAACATGTGGTTTTCAGACTAATGGCGGGGCTGGAGGAACATGAAAAATCAGCGAATGATGCCGCCTACGTGATCCTGCTGCTGATCACCTATGTTTCGGTGATGCTCTCGCCGGTGCTGCTCGCGGCCTATGGGTGGATGGTCTACAGGTGCCACAGAAGGGCGCGTAGCAAGCACAGCGCGGACTGACTGCGATGGCACTCGTTGCGTACCAGCAACAACATTGCAGTCCGCGAAGTGAGCGCTCCTGGCCATGCCGGACAGGGCATCGCGCGGCAGGATCTTGCGGTTTATCCGATGTGTCGCAGCTCAATAGGCGTTATTCTGATCCGGCCCACCGGAAAAGCGACTGCGCACGTCATGGCCATAATGAAGACCGACAAGAGCACCGTCAAAAAGCCACCCGCCAGGAAAAAGTCTGTTGCCGCGAAGCGTACTGCTCCGAAGAAAAGGCCCCCCGCCCCTCGTTCAGCGACGCTGACCGAAGGGAGAGCGCGCAGCATCCGCGAAGGCCGCCACGAATGACGGCGTCGGGGTAACGCGGATTCACGGGGGAATCATGACGGATTACTCAAAGCTGTCCCGCGAGGCGCTGATCGAGGAACTGCAGCAGCTGCAACGCCACTCGCAGCAGGCTGAGGACCAGGGGCGGGCCGCGCAACTCGCCGAGGAGCTTCGGGTCCATCAGGTCGAACTGGAGATGCAGAACCGCGAGCTGCGCGAATCGCAGCAGCTGCTCGAGGAGGCGCGCGTCCGCTACGCCGATCTCTACGATTTCGCGCCGGTCGGATACCTGATCGTAGACCAGCGGGGCCGCATCGACGAGATCAACCTTACCGCGGCAAGCATGCTCGACCAGCCGCGCGCCAACCTCATCGGCCTGCCATTGACAGGCTGGTTGCGGAGCCCGGATATCAAGCGTTTCTTCGATTTCCTGCGTGCACTGGGGGGTGCCGGGCGGCTCACCGTCAGCGGGCTGCAGCTGGTCACCCGGGCGTCTCCCAATCGCCACCTGCGGTTGAAGGGAACCACGATCGAGAACGGAGAGGAGGCGCCCCCCCGGTTTCGCATCGCGCTGATCGATATCACCACCAGTCATAACGCCGAGCAGGCGCTGCGGGGGAGCGAGAGGCGTTATCGCAGCCTGTTCGATGATTCGCCGCTGCCGCTCTGGGAAGTCGATCTCTTTGCGGTTCGCGATTTGCTCGCCGGATTGCCGGAACCGCAGTCGATGAGCCTGGGCGATGTTCCGCGTCGCGATCGACCGATCATCCACCAATGCATCCGCCGCATGCGCATCGTCGATGTCAACCAGGCGGCGCTGGAGCTGGTGGCGATGCCGCGCAAGGATCATCTTCTGCAGGGTATCGCCGCCCTGCTGACCGCCCGCTCCTGGCGCGCACTGGCCAAGGCCTTTGGACTGCTGTGGCGGGGAGGGTCTCAGTTCGTCATCGAAACCTCGCTGCGCTGTTGTGACGGCGCGGTGCGCGATGTGATCATGCACGTCCATGTCGCACCCGATCACGGGCACACCCTCGGGCGCATCGTGGTCGCCATGGTCGACATCACCCAGCGTCTGGCGGCGGAGCGGGCGCTGCGCGTCTCGGAGCAGCGCTTTCGTGCGCTGCTCGAGCAGTCGCCGGTGAGCACTGTCCTGTATGCACCGGACGGTACGTTCAAGGAGGCGAATCCCGCTTGTCTGTCCCGCTGGGGTGTCACTGTCGAACAGCTGCGAAACTACAACATCCTCGAAGATCTGCAGCTGCAAGCCTTGGGCATCCTGCCCACCCTGCGCAGAGGATTTGGCGGCGAGGCGGTGACGACTCCCGAATTCGAATACGACGCTGACGCACGGTTCGGCGCCGTCGGGCGCAAGTGGTGGGCGCGCCTGCACATCCACCCGATCCGCATGGGCGGCGACATCGTCGAAATCGTGGTGCAGGACCAGGATATGACCCGGGAGCGGTTGGCCCGCGAAGAGGCGCGCCGCCGCCAGAACGAACTGGCCCACGTGGCGCGTCTCACCACCCTGGGCGAGATGGCGACCAGCCTGGCGCACGAGGTGAACCAGCCGCTGATGGCGATCTCGAACTACGCCGAAGCGTGCCTGGAGATGACCGCGGCCGGTGCTGCCGATGCGCCAACCCTGCGCGGGGCCTTGCGGGATATCGCCGGTCAGGCCAACCGCGCCGGGGAGATCATTCGCCGCATCCGCAGCTTTGTGCGCCGGGAGCCGCCCCAGCGCAAACGTACCAGTATCAATTTCCTGATCGAGGAGGTGCTGCAGTTCCTCACCAGCGACATCGATCGGGCCGGCTTGCGCCTGTGCTACGAATTGAGCGCTGAGCTGCCCCCCGTGGCCGTTGATGACGTGCAGATCGAACAGGTCATTCTCAACATCGTGCACAACGCGCTGGAGGCGATGCGGGAAAACCCCCCGGCCCGGCGGATCTTGACCATACGCACCCTGCGCCAGCCGGGGGGCAAGGTACGGGCGGAGTTCGTGGACACTGGTCCGGGGATTGCCGCGGAATCATTACCGCAGATCTTCGAGCCCTTCTTTAGCACCAAAGAGCACGGTATAGGCATGGGGCTCGCCATCAGCCGTTCCATCATCGAGGCCCACGGCGGGCGTCTGACGGTGGCGTCGGTGCCGGGCGAGGGCACGACCCTGAGTTTCGATTTGCCGTTGAACGGCAACAGGGCGCCGATTCGGTAACGATCGGGCCGATCGGTGAAAGCGAGCTCGTGTCGGGCTCGAAGCAACCTGCTGGGGTGAGCGGTGTAACCATTTACGGATCGCAGCTGTATAGGTACTTATGCGAATTGCGCCGCTTCGGGTTTCGATCGTACCTTCAGCTGTCACCATGGGTGAAACCTATGCCGGTCAGACCGAATAAAGTCACATCACCGTACGCCACCGTGCTCTTGACGCCATGCCCAAAGCGTTGAGCTATCCATTCGGCATTGCCGCGCTCGGCCTCGGTTACTTCCTGGCCGGACAAGTCGGGCTGGCTATCGACGCCCTCGAACCCGGGCATGCAGCAGGAGCAATCTGGCCACCCGCGGGCGTGGCGCTCGCGGTGTTGTTGCGTTTCGGTATCGGTCTGTGGCCAGGCGTTGCGCTGGGCAGCGCGCTGGTGACCTGGGAAGCCGGGCATTCGGGAGGAGAGATCGTTGCGGCGATTCTGAGTGGCACCCTCATGGCGCTCGCAGGTGCGTGGCTGTTAAGCCGCAGCGCGCGCTTCAACGCACAGCTGCGGCACGTGAACCACGCGCTCGCCCTCACCTTTCATGGTGGCGTCGTCGCCGGACTGGTGGGTGCGGGCATTGTCGCCTTCGGGGTTCTGTTCGCGGGAGCGGATTCACTGGATGCCCTCTCCGTCGGATTGTTCGGCTGGCTCGGCAATGCCAGCGGCGTGTTGCTGATGGCCCCCCTGGTGCTGCTCTGGGTGGGCGACGGTAGCGCCTGGCGGCTGCCGCATCCTGCCGGCGAGACAATCGCCTCCCTGGTGTTGCTGGCGCTCGCCACCGCGATCGGTTTCGGGCTGCTGACCCTGGGCGAGGACATGGGCTTGCCGCTAGGCTTCGCGCCGGTTCCGCTGCTGGTATGGATCGCCTTGCGGCTGCCCTTGCGGTGGAGTGCGCTCGCCGTCGCGCTCACCGTGCTGATCGCCGGGATCGCCACCGCCAACGGCCATGGGCCGTTCGCCTTGTTCAGAACAACGGAGCGCCAGCTGTTGCTGTGGACCTTCGCGACCACGGTGGGTATGACGACCCTGCTGCTGGGGATAGCGGTCGATGGCAAGCGCCGCGCCATCGACCGGCTGCGGCAGCTGGCAAGGGTCGTCGAGCGGATCGGCGCCGTGCGCAGCCTGCGCGAACTGACCACGATCGTATGCCGTGCCACCCGCGAGCTGACCGGCGCCGACGGCGTGACCTTCGTCCTGCGCCAAGGCGCCGAGTGCAACTACGTCGACGAGGACGCCGTCGGTCCGCTGTGGAAGGGGCAACGCGTCCCGCTTGAGTCGTACAGCGCCGGGTGGGGCATGCCCCACGAGCCTCCGGTCGTCATCGAGGATGTCTATGCCGACCCGCGCCTACCCCATGAGCACTACCGTGCGACCTTCGTGCGCAGCCTCGCCATGGTGCCGATCGGCCACGGCGAGCCGCGCGGCGCTATCGGCAGCTACTGGTCGGCCAGACATCGGGCCAGCAGCGAGGAGCTGGCGTTGGCTCAGGCCGTGGCGGAGGCCGCCGCGGTCGGGCTGGGCAACATCGACCTTTACCAACGGCTCGATTCGGCGCGGCGCGATGCCGAGACTGCCGCCGCCGAGCTGCGCGCCAGCGAGGCCTTCAAGGACAAGGTGCTGGAGGGATCCTTGAACGGCCTGTGCCTCTATGACCTGAAGGCCCATCGGTTCGAGTTCATCAACAGCCAATACACCACGCTGACCGGTTACACGCTGCAGGATCTCAACAGTCTGACCGCCGAGCGGTTCCTAGCCCTGTTTCATCCCGACGACGTCGCGCGCATTGTTCGACACCGCGAGGCCCTCGCCAATACCGGCGATGCCGATGCCCGGGAGATCGAATATCGCTTGCGCCGATCGGACGGGCGTTGGATCTGGCTGCTGTCCCACGACTCAGTGCTCGAGCGCGAAGCCGACGGGTCGGCGCGCCGGATTCTCGGGACCTTCGTCGATGTCACCGCCCGGCGCGAGGCGCAGGAGGCGGAACTGCGCGGGCGGGCCGACCAGGCGCTGGCCGAGCAGCACGCGCTGGTTGCGGAGATCGCCACCAGCCTCGCCCACGAACTCAATCAGCCCCTGACAGCCCTCACCAACTATTGCGAGGCCGCCCGGTTGATGACAAGCGCCGCGGAGGGCGTCGCCTCCGAGCGGCTCCCGAAGGTGCTGCAACAGGCTTGCGACGAGGCGCAGCGTGCCAGTGCGGTTGCACGCCGCCTGCGCGATGCGGTTGGCGCGGGGGCAGGGGAGCGGACGACGGAGGTCCTGGACACGATGATCACGTACGCCATCGCGCAGGTAAGCCCCGCGGCCGAGCGCAGCGGGACGCGTATCCACTACCCGGAGGCGAGGCCGGCGATCCGCGTCACGGTAGACCGGCACCAGATCGAGCAGGTGCTGAGCGCGCTGTTGTACAACAGCCTCGAGGCGATGCAACGCAGCGCCAGTCCGCGGCGGGAGGTCACGGTCGACACGGCGCACCATCAGGGGTGGGCCGAGGTGACGGTGCAGGACACCGGCCCGGGTCTCTTGGCGGTCGCGGATGCGGAGCTGTTCGATCTCTGGGGGTCCGGCCGTCACCGGGGCGCCGGGATCAACCTGGCCGTCTGCCGGTCCGTCGTCGAAGCCCACGGTGGCCGGCTGCGCGCCAGGTCCGGCGGTGAGGAAGGTGCGAGATTGAGCGTCGTGCTGCCGCTGACGCCCAACGAAGCGGTGCCGATCGGCCCATGAGCGAAACGTCGGTGGTCTTTATCGTCGACGATGATCGCGCCGTGCGCGAGTCGCTCAGCCTGATTCTCGAAGTGGCCGGTTGGGCGGTGGAGGACTACGCCAGCGCGGAAGCGTTTCTGGATGCCTATCAGGACGATCGCCCCGCCTGCCTGTTGCTCGATGTGCGCATGCCGGGGATGAGCGGCCTGGAGCTGCAGAAGCGGCTCGCCGAACGCGGTGTCGCGTTGCCCATCATCTTCATCTCCGGCCACGCCGATGTACCGACCTCGGTCTCCGCGATGCGCAGCGGTGCGCTGGATTTTCTGGAAAAACCCTTCCGCAAGGAGCAGTTGCTGCAACGCATCCACGAGGCGCTGGCAAGGGCCGAGCGGTTGCACGCCGGGCAGGTGGAGCGCCGCCGGGTGCTGGAGCGCCTGGCGCACCTCACCCCGCGCGAGCGGGAGGTGATGGCGCTGGTCGTCGCGGGCAAGTCGAACAAGGAGATCGGGCGCATCCTCGGCACCAGTCACCGCACGGTCGATATCCAGCGGGCGCGGGTGATGGAGAAGATGGCGGTCAACAGCCCGCAGGAACTGACGGCCCTGGCGGTGCGCTTCGGCCTGTGCGGAGCGGAGGCCTGAGCGTACGCACTGCCACTTCCCGGCCCGCAGCGCCCAGTGGCATAGGTTATGACACGTATTTATCGCACCCTATCCGCGCCCTTATGCTCTCTCCATAGCCCGAGGGAGGGGCGTTCGCCGTCAACAGTGCGACAGCGCGCATCCGCATCCTCCCCACGGTAGTACTTTGCGCTGCGGCGCCCGCCCGCTGTATCCAGGGAGAGATGAATATGGACGGCAGCACAAACAGCGATGGGCCAGCGCTGTACCTACCCCAGAAAACGGTGGGGCTGGCGATCGGCGCCGAACTGCGTCTGGCCCGCTTTTACCGGGAATCAGCCAACCGGCTCCGGCCCTTCGATCTCGGAATCAGCCATTTGCTGGACATGTTGGTGCTGGAGCGTGAGCAGCAGCGCCGGGAGCTCGGGTCGTTGGCCCAGGCGATGTTTGGTGCCCTGCGTATCGTCAGTGGTCCCTGCCGGCGGCGCGCCCGCTATCCCGCAATCGACCACTTCTTCGTCCTCAGCCCGAACGATGCGACTGCGCTGATGGGCAGGGCCGTGCGGTTCGAGCGCTGCGCCGGCCGTTTTCACAACCGTTGTGCCGCGCTTGAACGCGTTCCCCAGTTGCATCAGCTTTATCGCCGCTTCAGTGAAAGCGACGGAAAACGTGCGGAGGTGCTGGAGGAGGCCATCGAAGGCCTCGGGATGCAGCCGCTGGCCGGCACGATAAGCGCCTGAGGCGCGCCATGGGAGCCTGTCGATTCTGCGGCGAAGATTGCCGATCGGCGCGATAGTCTTCGCCACTCGATCCGGCAGAGATGCGGTACGGGCGAAAAGGAGCCTACGATGGAACAGAGATGGTGTGAGCGCTGGAAAACCGATGCGCCGGTGCTCGTGAAGAGCGGCGCAGGTGGCTGGCTATCCGGTCAGATGCGGGATATCAGCGTCGGCGGCATGTACGTCGAGACCCGACGCAACTCTTTGCCCTACACCGATGTTGTGGTGCGGATCGTGTTGGGTGACGAGGGGAAACACTGGATCCAGGAGTTTCCCTGTTCGGTGATTCACAACAGTCACCAGGGCATGGGGCTGATGTTGTCGGTCGTGGATAGATCAACCCTGCCGGCCATAAAGGCGCTGATGCCCCACTCCGCAGTTGCACCGCGGCACGCCGTGGCTGCCACCGACGCTAAAGCGCAAACACGGTGGTTCGGCTCCGAGAGTTAGCCGTGAGTGCCCTGGCCGGCGACACGCTGGGACTCGGTATCATCGTCGACGAGATGGGTGCCCGCCGCGGCGCGTTGCGCGGCAGGCAGACGTGAAGGTTGCGTCAGGAGGCGTGGTTGGGTCGCCTCTGGGTCATTCCGGTGCCGTCGGGCATGCGGCAAGCTGATTGGAAAGCACGGGATGGCGGTTTACCGCTGAGCTCAACGCGGCAACCAAACGGTTCTTTCATCGAGTCGAGGAGACGGGTGTGATGGATGCGCGCTGGGGAAAACGTGACTTACTGCAAGCGCCGGTGGTCTTCGGGCAGTTCGGGGGCGGCGAAACACAGGGCGCCATTCGCAATATCAGCCACCGGGGTCTGTATGTGGAAACGGCGCACCCCCTTCAGGTTGCATCCTGCGCGCTGGTCAGCCTGATGGCCGGTGATAACCCCGAAAAATGCCTCTACCAGACGGCCGCGCTGGTGGTTCACCGCGATGACCAGGGTATCGGGGTGATGCTCCCCGAAGGGGCTGGGCACATAGTGGCCGCGTTGTGCCAGGCGAAACCCACGCTCGAATTTACTACTCTGGGGTGAGTTGTTCTGCCTTGAGGACGGAATCGACTCCGATTCGTTTTCGAGGCCGCTGACCGACTCGGAGTGCACCGTCTGTAGAGGGTGACCGCCCGGGTCGCGGGTATCGACGACAGCGTCATACGTGCTCGCACGTATTTACCGCCATCCACACCCCTCCTAGCATGTTTGTTAGCGTTGATCGTTCCCGTGCTTTACCCGCACACCACCGTTTCGAACCGATCGCAACGGCGTTGCTCGGAAAGCGCTCGCCTGGGCCGGGCAACAAGGGGCGCACGCTGTTGGAGGAGGGTGCCCACCCTGTTACCCGGATCGCGCAAGCCCCGTGAAGATGACCACGGACAGGCTCGCAGCGACGGACTCTTCCGCTCTCTTCCGGTGAAATTTCGGCGGATCAGGCCGAGGGCTGGTGGCACCTCACGATCTCGATAACCAGACCATAACGTTGATATGAGAGAGGGAAACCGATGGATCATCGATGCAGCGTTAGAACCGACACCCGCCTACCCGTATTGCTGCGGGTCAGTGGACAGTGGATACCCGCAGTGATGCGCAACATGAGCGAAGGTGGATTGTACGTCGAGACGCCCCGCGTGCTAAGGACTCACGCCTACGTTGCCGTCGTAGTGAAACCGACTCGCCGCGGCGAGGAGCGTTTGCACGAGCTTCCGGCGCTGGTCGTGCATCGCGATGCGGCGGGCGCGGGACTGATGTTGGCGGGCAACGAGGCGGTGGAGTGGTGGCGCTATCACCCCCGGGCGCGCGTGGGTGCAGCGGAATCATTGCACCCGCGGGGATTTCCGTGGACAGCGGGGTTCGCTGTCTGTATCGATCTATAACGACAAGCAGGAGTCAGCAGCCATGACGCAGGCGACACCCACGAAAGTCACTTCGAGGCAGACCAAGAAAAAGGCGACCGGGAAAACCGTTCGCAGCCGCACTTCGCGATCGCGTGATCCGGTGGTGCCGATCGACTCCGAAACCCGGCGCTCGATGATAGCCGAAGCGGCCTACTACCGGGCCGAGACGCGGGGATTTGCGCCGGGTCTCGAGGAGGCCGACTGGCTGGCCGCTGAAAGCGCGATCGACACACAGTTTTTGTCGAGTAGCGACTGAACCCCTTAACAGGGCCACGTCAATTCAGGAGGCGACACAAATGGTAAAGGGAGCCAAGAAAAATTTAGCCGCCACCGGGGGGGAAGGCGAATTGCAGCCGGCGGCACCCCTGCACCTATGGAGTTTGTTCAACGACATGGAGCGCGCGATGGAATCGTGGCTACCTTCGGGTCTCGCGCATCCCTTTCGTTGGCACGCGCCGCTGCGGCGCGATGTGGCATTGCCCTTCGGTGAGCGTGCCCCCTGCGTGGATCTCATCGATCGGGACAAGGAGATCGTGCTGCGTGCGGAGTTGCCCGGCGTTGAAAAGAAGGACCTGGAGGTATCCGTGACGGACGGATCGGTGACCATCAGGGGCAAGGTGAACCACGAATCGAAGGAAGAGAAAGAGGATTATTACCGTTGCGAGCGGGTGCAAGGTTCTTTTTCGCGCACCGTGCCACTGCCTGCCTCGATCGATGGAACCAAGGTAAAGGCCTCCCTTGTGGACGGATTGCTGGAGTTGCATCTGCCCAAGCTTGAGACGACCAGACGGCATACGGTCAAAGTCGAGTAGGGTGCCAACGTTCCGTCAGCAAGATTCAGCCGGCGCCCGCCGGCTTTTTTTTTTCATAGCGATGCAAAAGGTGTGGTGATCTATGAGCGCGGGAGAGCTGTGTAATCGAGATGTCGTGGTCATGGAGAAGGGCGAATCCGTGCGCGATGCTGCGCGGTTGATGCGCGACGCCCATGTCGGCGACATCGTGGTGGTTGAGGAGCGGCAGGGTGATCGCGTACCCGTGGGGATAGTGACCGACCGCGATCTGGTGGTGGGGGTGATGGCCGCGTCGGTCGATCCGGATCGGCTCACGGTAGGCGACATCATGAGCCTCGATCTGCTGACGGTGCGTGAAGATGAAGAGCTGCTCGAGGCGATCCCGCGCATGCACACCAAAGGCGTGCGCCGGATTCCGGTGGTCGACGTGGCGGGCGCGCTGCAAGGTATCCTCAGCGTGGACGATATGATCGAACTCGTGGCCGAGCAGATCTCCGGGCTTGCCGCGCTGATCCGGCTGGAACAGCGGCGCGAGCGTGAGCGGCGGCCCTGAGGAAGACCGGCAGACGGAGTTTCGAGCGCAGCAAAGAGATCGCGGAGCAGACGATCGGTCAGCCGGATGCCGTGTTCTTCGTCCAAGCGTCGGGCGATCGCCGCACCTTCCTACGGAACCGGCCGCATTTCGCCCACGAAAGTCGTCAGGTCCTCCAGTAGCGCCCACGGATAAGTCAGCCAACGCCATTTCAGGATTCCGGCGACGTGGAAATCGGGCGTGAAACGCGACTGGATCTTGTGATGGACGGCGGCAGTGCGGATGGCTGTGACCGTGCCAGGGGTGCGCAGGTGGTCGAGCGCGACTTCGAAGGTGGCGCCGCTGTCGCTGACATCATCCACCAGCAACACCCGTCGGCCCCCGAGGTCCGCCGCCAGCGGATATTTGACCACCGCTGCGGACTGCTTATGCGGGCCGTGGTAGTGCTCGATCCTGAAACTGGTCAGATCCATCAGGCCAGGCGCATCGGCGAGGGGATGCGGCCTGGCACCCAGCCGCCGCGCCCGATGGCGACAATGATGTCGGGATCGTAGCCGCTGGATCGAATTCGTTCGGCAAGTCGCCAACACAGTCCGTGGCACCGATTCCAACAGAGCGGTTCGCAGGGTATGCCCATGTGAGGTATTTCCCGGGTGGTTTCCAACGTGTGTTAGACGATCCCGACGCAGATAGATGTTAGTGTACGGTGATACGCAAGCGCTTTGAGAAGGGCGTGACAACACGGGCGCTATCGTCGGGCGGCGGCGCGGAAGGGTTCGATTCCGCAGCCGGGTGCAACACCGACGATAGGGCTCGCGGATATTTCTAGCGAGGGGAGCTGGTTAATGATTCATGTCAATCGTGTGGTGCTGGATGTGTTGAAGCCTCACCATCCCAATGCGTTGGAGTTCTGCCGGCACATCGCCGAGATCGGACCGGACTACCGCGTCAAACTCACCGTGCAGGAGATGGATGAGAAAACCCAAACCCTGAAGGTGGTGGTGGAGGCGGGAAACATCGATTTCGACAGCCTTCAGGAGGTCATCGGGCGCATGGGGGCCTCGCTGCACAGTATCGACGAGGTGGAGGTGGCGAGCGCACCGGGTGCCGCTCAATAGCGCTTGACCATGACCGTCGCGTGACCGCGCGGCGCGGATCCGATGCATGGCGAATCCCATCCAACAACTCCTGTTCCTGCTGCATATCACCCGCTCGCACGGCATCGTGCGCCGCTACTTCGTGGTCAACGGCTTTGACGGGGCGCTCACCATGCTTGGCCTCAACATGGGATTCTATGTCGGTGGCGGCGTCGAAGCCTCCGTGGCGCTGAGCGCCTGCCTCGGCGCGGCCATCGCCCTCGGGATGAGCGGTCTCACCAGCGCCTACATCAGCGAATCCGCCGAGCGTCAGCTCTGGCTGCGGGAGTTGGAGGAGGCCATGGTCAGGGATCTGACATCCTCGGCGCACGGCAGAGCGGCGCGCATCGTCCCGCTGCTGGTGGCGCTGGTGAACGGCGCGGCGCCATTCCTGATTTCGCTTGCCATCACCGTGCCGTTCTGGCTGGCTCTGGCCGATATTCGGCCGTGGCCGGATCCTGTCGTGGCTGCAATCGGACTGGCTTTCATCGCAATGTTCGGCCTTGGTGTCTTCCTTGGACGCGTCAGTGATTCGTCGTGGTTGTGGAGCGGGATCAAGGCAGTGCTGATCGCGGTGGTCACGGTAGCGATCATCTGGCTGGTGGGTGATTGAATGGCGGAGACGGCTACGCGCTGGCACCTGCAGACCCCTGCAGCCGCGGTCGCTGAACTGGGCAGTGATAGCCGCAGCGGCCTCAGCCAGGCAGAGGCGGTGGAACGGTTGGCAGCCCACGGGCCCAACGCCATCGCCGAGGCCGCGCCGCGCACGCTGCTGGGCATTCTGTTCGGTCAGTTCACCGATTTCATGATCCTGGTACTGGTGGCGGCGGCCGTGATCTCGGGTTTCATCGGCGAAATCCAGGACACCATTGCCATCATCGTCATCGTGATTCTCAACGCGATCATCGGTGCGGTGCAGGAGTACCGCGCCGAGCGTGCGGTGGCCGCGCTGCGGTTGATGGCCGCGCCCGAGGCCCAGGTGGTCCGGGATGGCGCGACGATCACCTGCCCGGCGATGGAGTTGGTCCCCGGCGATCGGGTGCTGCTGGAGGCGGGCAGCGTGGTGCCCGCCGACCTGCGTCTGATCGAGGCGGTCGAGCTGCAGACCGACGAGTCGGCACTGACCGGCGAATCGCAGACCGTGGAAAAGGGCAGCGCGGTCCTGAGCGAACCCGATCTGCCCCTTGGCGACCGCATCAACATGGCCTACAAAGGCACCCAGGTGACCCGCGGCCGTGGGGCCGGCGTGGTGGTGGCCACCGGCATGGCCACCGAGTTGGGACGCATCGCCGAGCTGTTGCGCGCAGAACGTCCGGCCAGGACGCCTTTGCAAAAGCGCCTGACCCGCTTCGGTCGTCACCTCTCACTGGCGATACTGGCGATCTGCGCCCTCATCTTCAGCGTCGGGCTGTTGCAGGGTCAGCCCATGCTGCTCATGTTCCTCACCGCCATCAGTCTGGCTGTCGCCGCCATCCCCGAAGCGCTCCCGGCGGTGGTGACCGTCTCCCTGGCGCTCGGCGCGCGCAAACTCGGCCGGCGCAACGCCCTGGTGCGGCGCCTGCCGGCGGTGGAGACCCTGGGATCGGTGACCTACATCTGTAGCGACAAGACCGGCACTCTGACGCAGAACCGCATGACCCTGGAGACGCTGTTCCTGCACGGCGCAAGGCATCCGGTCGCGGCCCTGGGGGGGCGGGACGATGCGCTGGCCCGGCGGCTGGGTCAGGCGCTGGCGCTGAACAACGATGTGAGCGCCGACGACGCGCAAGCCGCGCCGCTGGGCGATCCCACCGAGGTGGCGCTGTACCTCGCCGCGCGCGAGGCGGGGTTCGATAAGGCGGCACTGACGGCGGATCTGCCGCGCGCGGGGGAACTGCCCTTCGACGCCGAGCGCAAGTGCATGACCACCGTCCATCCGGAAGGGGATCATTTCGTCGTCTTCGTCAAAGGGGCTCCGGAAGCCGTACTGCCCTGCTGCCAGGCGCTGCTCACCAACGACGGTGCACAGCCCCTGGATCGGGCGCTGTATCTGAGCGAAGCTGAAGCGCTCGCCAGTGAGGGTTATCGCGTCCTGGCCATCGCCTATCGTGAACTACCCGCTCTGCCCGTTGAGATCAACGCGGCGGCTTTGGAGTCGGAGCTGATCCTGCTGGGTCTCGTGGCACTCATCGACCTGCCGCGCGACGAGGCGCCCGCGGCGGTGGCGGACTGTAAATCGGCGGGGATCACCCCGGTGATGATCACCGGTGATCATCCGGGAACGGCGTGGGCGATCGCGGTACGGCTCGGTATCGCCGAGGAGGGCGATCAGGTGCTGACCGGCCCGGAACTGGGTGAACTGTCCGACCCGGCCTTCGCGGCGCAGGTGCGCGACATCAGAGTCTATGCACGGGTCACGCCGGAGCAGAAGATCCGCATCGTCACCGCGCTGCAGTCGCAGGGGCAGTTCGTCGCCATGACCGGTGACGGGGTCAACGATGCGCCGGCCTTGAAGCGCGCCGGGATCGGCGTCGCCATGGGGCAGACGGGAACCGATGTGGCGCGCGAGGCGGCGGACATGGTGCTGCTCGATGATAACTTTGCCACCATCGTCGCCGCCGTGCGCGACGGGCGACGCATCTTCGACAACATCCGCAAGTTCATCAAATACACCATGACCAGCAACTCCGGCGAGATCTGGACGCTGCTGCTGGCGCCGTTTCTCGGGCTGCCCATCCCGCTGCTGCCGATCCACATTCTGTGGATCAATCTGGTGACTGACGGTCTGCCCGGCCTCGCGCTCTCCATGGAACCCGCCGAGCGCAACCTGATGCGCCGTCCGCCACGCCCGCCCGATGAGAGCATCTTCGCCCACGGCATGTGGCAGCACATGGTCTGGGTGGGTCTGCTGATCGGCGCGCTGTCGCTGATCGGACAGTCCTGGGCCTACCGTGGCGATGCGGGTCACTGGCAGACGGTGGTGTTTACCGTACTTACCCTCGCGCAGCTGTTCCACGTGCTTGCCATTCGCTCCGAGCGCGACTCGCTGCTCACCGTCGGTCTGTTCAGCAATCCGGCGCTGCTCGGCGCGGTGCTGCTGACGGTGGGGCTGCAGCTGGCGGTGATCTACGTCCCGGCGCTGAACGTCATCTTCAAGACCCAGCCGCTGTCGGCACTCGAACTGATGGTCTGCTTTGGCTTGGCTTCATTGGTGCTGGTGGCCGTGGAACTGGAAAAATGGCTGTTCAAACGGGGTTGGCTGTACGCCGCGACGGGCTGACGGATCCGCCCGGCGCCACCCTCTGCGGAGCGTGTTCAAGTGATCGCACTGACGGACAGCGGCTGCATAGCAGTGTGCGGCTCGTTCCCAGACATTGCCGAGCATGTCGTGCAGTCCGAAGGGATTGGAGCGGAACGAGCGCGACGGCGCGGTGGCGGATGTCGCACCACTCGTGCCGGCAGTTGACGCGCCCGGGCAGCATCGCATTACCCCGGCGGTAGAAAATAAATTTGTTCCCTTTGATTTATCTTTGCGAGCCTCGATGCAAGCTATCCACCAATCTTGCGGATTATGGCCATCGCTGTGTCGTGCAATCTCTTCGAGATGTGGGACAGTGTTTGCAATAATTGCTGCTGCTTCTGTAGCGCGTTCTGTAGCTCCACGTTGGCGAGTTGCCCGTCGTTCGATGTGGAGACCAGCTTCGCTTCCAACCCGCTAATGTAGGTCGTCAGGATTGACTTCTCCACGATCGGTCTTCGTGCGGGAATCAGCCTGTTTTTATACAAGCGGTCATCTGGCGCGAAAGCACTTGACAGGGAGTTGCCGCCTCTCCTTGAATGCCCGGTCGTGTGCGCCCGAGCTCGATTGATTTCATCCCTGATTCGATCTTTTTGTTCGTTGAAGAATTTCACTTTGTCGGCATGCGATCGCAGACTGGAGGAGGCTTGTAGGTAGCTTTCCTGCATCACCCACTGCACTAACGCATTGACATCAAGCGCTGGCTTTGCTGTCGCCATGCTGTGAATCAATGATTGCCATCTCTTCTGGGCAAGCCTGGAATTGGGGTCTTTCGCCAACAGTTTGCCGATTTGGTTGAGTTCCTGTTGTTGGTCACTTGTAAGCGCCATGTTTACGCGATTGATCTGGGTGGCGGTTAATGTTTTGTGGTCCGAAAGTTGCCGCTGCAATCGGTCGGCCTGTTGCAGAGAGGGCGGAATCGCCGTCGATCCGCGCCCCGCTGCGGCGAGATCGCCCACCCCGTAGAGATAGAGCACGGCGCCAAAACATGCGGTGATCAGTACCTGTTTTTTCGACTGTTGTCCGTTCATTTATCGTCACTCCTCACCGAGCATACAGGACAATGTCTCTGCGAATGCTCGACCGTTTGGGCAGTTGGGGAACCTCTGAGCACAACTCAATCCGAGGCCCCCTAAATAATTCGTCGCTATCTCCCGGGGTTTACGGTATTGCCAATATCTTCAAGCTTCTCCTCAAAGGATGGTCCCTCTCCTCGCATATTATCTTCCACTCCAGTCGCGTCGATATTCACTCCGCCTCTATTACTTGATCGACGAAGATCGTCAATACTTGGTGTGGAAAATCCATTATCGTCCGGTTGCTCTTCTTCCTCGTCCGCTTCTGGAGACAATAGCCCCGCCGGTACACAATTTCCATTCTCGCCAGGCTGAGGTTCGCCTGCAGTCCGGGGTGGTGCAGAACCATTTTCGTCACAAGTTTGCGGTGTTGTATCTTCAGGCTCCCTTTTTTCGCCTTTCTTTTTTGCTACAAAGTCATCTGCAGCTGTCTTGCTTTCAGGTTGGCTACCTGCATCGGATAGTCCAACACCCGATTTTGCTGCGTCGCTACTACCTTCATCATCTGCATCATCTTCGCTTTCCCCATCTTCGCTATTTTCACCATCATCACCAGCGTCCCCATCATCGCCTTTACCATCTTCGTTATCTTCATCATCATCGTCGTTGTCATCATTTTCAGTGCTACCGGATTGACTGCCACCTGATTCCGTACTCTGACGCTCTGATGGCCGTCTCTCTCTTGATCTTTCAGTGCCGTCTGGATTTAGCACGACCGTTTCATTGGTTGTCGGATCCACAAAGATATGCGTACCATCGCTACCGGTTAGGCTGCCATCGCGGTTAACACGCACACCGTCACCCGCAGCAACATGCTCACCATTCGAAAGGACATAAACGCTTTCCCCTTCAACCGTAGTCGCAGGTGTGGCAAATCCTGTCCCGACCGTCCGCGGTGTACTGGTATGTTGACTACCGTCCGGTGTCGTTGTGACCGTTTCACCATCGCCATTCGCTGAAACAGAAGTACCGTCGTTATAACTCACGCTACCGTCTCGGTGAATCGTAGCCGGTGATCCATCGGGTGAAGTGGCAGGAACTTGTTGGCCGTTGCTCAAGGTGTATGTGTGCGTACCATCATGGGCTCGGGAAGGTTGAGCAAATCCGCCCCCCCTTGCAGTGTTGTCAGTGCCGCCATTTTGCTGTGACGCAGGAGCTGCCGGTACATCCGTCGCTCCGGGACGCATGTCTGATCGGCCGGAGGCATTGTTATTCTGATCACGACCTGGGTTTGGGGAGGTGGGTGACGTACCGACAGAAATCGGCGACTGAAAGCCTCCTGGCGTAGCAATGCGAGGATTTCCTGGCGCTTGTGAACCGGGGTTGCGAGCCGAATTGGTCGGTGCGCCTTTGGGCGGTACTGCGGAAGGGCGAGTCCTAATTCCTTGCGACGGCGCGCCTTGCTGGATCTCTGGAAGCGTCCGAACTGAGGCTGGCGGTTGCTTGATTGGCGCTGCTGGCACCGGGGGTAGCGTTTGCAGGCCCTCGCTAATTGCGGGATGGGTGCCAGTTGGTGCTTTGCTTGGGGGTATCGATTGCCCGGTCAGTTGCTTGTTCGGCTGATCACTACTCACCTGCGGCTGCAGCGCTACACTATTAGCTCTTTTTTTGGAGCTGATGGCGGTGGCACTGTCTGCACCCCAACTAGAAAGGCTATAGGAACACAGTACCAACACTGCTGCAGCCGTTGCCGTAAGCTTGAAAATTTGCATGTTGCTACGTCTCTCCGTGAATGCCGCCTGATCGAACCAACGCAGGCAAAGTGTTATTCTTAAGTCGCTACCCGCATCTAAAAGGTTCACACGGGGCCATCGTTTTTTTGCAGCCTCCCAACTGACCTTGGGCCGTCTCGTGTCGCTGCAGGGATCGTCTGGATCGCACGCAGCTACCGCGATATGTTTTGCCCGGCACGTTACGGCAAATCAGCAAGGTGCGGCATGGGATTGCTTATTAGGGAACCTCCGATTAAGTCTGTTTAGATGCGAGTGTTGTTCAGAGGCGGTGAGCTCAAGGCAGAAAGTGCAGCTAATAACCCGCTATTGTCCAGCTTTCCAACACCGAAATCGTCGCTTCTGGGCAACAGAATCACTGAACACGACTTGATCAGAGGTTCCCTGGATGAACCGCATCCAACCAATGAAGTCAGCCACCTGTAACACCCTTCATAAAATAAATCATGAAGCCTTACTATAGGCGCCCGGTTTGCCCCGGTACTATTTTTTGAGCAGATGATTTAGTGGAATTCCCGGGGGGGGTTTGATGCCAGGAACATTCGACTTTTCGCTTTGTGGAACATCCGACGACGGTGTAGTGCCAACCGTCTTCGGCTTTTCAATTCCTGGAATATCTCGTGGAGGCGTAACGCCAACGTCTTTGGATTTCAAGCCATGTCCAATAGGGCAATTTATTGAGTAATGTACAACATTGGAAATAAAATATTTGGGCTCGAATCCAACAACATGTAAACGCCCGGTCTCAAGCCCCGCCTTGTTCTCCACCTTGAACTTGTGGTTTCCTATTGCATCCCCATTGCGATCAGTTACGACACGATAGACCGTACTCTTGCGTCCCAGGTGATTCTCCAGCCTGTAAGATAGCCGCTCATTTGGGCGAGTCGTACTGATCCCCACCTGCGCTGCAATTTCACAGGTTCCGTCAGCACGCGTAACCGGGCTGGTCTGAAGGGTTGCCCGTTTCACATAGAAATCAGTATCAGCAGCGCAGACAATCTCCATAGCTCGTAATGCTTCTACTGGAGGAAATGAATGCCCCTCTACGCTGTCGCCCCGGAACTGCCGGTGGCCCCATTCACCCGTCAAAGAAATGATAAGTGGCAATCTACGGTCTCTCGCAAAAATATCAACGGCACGATTACCATCGCTCAGCATCCTCTCTTTTTCTTTATTACATTCTCTGATGGCGAATTGCGCTATGACATCTCTCGGAATATTTATAGCTGCTGAGTCGCGATCTCGGTCCTGATTCAATCCGCTATACCGCTTTGACCATTCGAGGGGGTACTCAAGAGCGGCTCTATCGCGGGAACTCGACATTACTCTGAAATTAAGAGAAACGTGATCAAGAGGAACGCCATCCCCATTCGCTGCAACGCCAAAATTAGCCATGATTCGTACTGCACCGCCATTTAACAGCTCCGTGTATTCGTGATTTTGACTGATTACAGTTAAGGAATCGGGCGCAACCCCGTCGAATGACAGATCTTGTGCATGCCCACTACTTGTCCACGCAAGTGAAGATGTCGGCGAAAGAGCTGCACAAACCAGCGCTAAGCATGGCAAAACACTCGTCTTGATTTCGGGAAAAAAACGAACCAATCCGGTAACGGGTGTTGGCGGACTTAACAAGCGCCGCCTATTTATGGTTTTACTGCTTTTCAGTCGAATCAGATCAGATGCAGCCATTACCATCTCCCCATGTGTTTATGTTTTTGTGAGTCGAGCGAAACAATCCATCGGTTCAATTATTTTTGTAATCATAAAGATTATTTATCAACAAAGCTCTGAAAATATGGGGACGGAATTATTTTTCTGAATCGATGACGTTAGAGAGTTGCACTTACAAGTTGAATCCACGACAGTGGAAGAGACGGTTTGTCACCACAAAGTACACGAAGTACACAAAGTAAAAAAACGGATTGGGCTGGTTGGTGTCCGATTACCGCTGCACTGTGATGTGCTGTCGAATGACACTAAGCGGATTTTTCACAACTTCGTGAACTTAGTGTACTTCGTGGTAAATGGGCAGTTCGTCTTTTCCGAATAATGGGGACGGAATTATTTTCCTGAATCGATGACGTTAGAGGGTTGCACTTGCAAGTTGAATCCACGACAGTTGAAGAGACAACTTTTCACCACAAAGTACACGAAGTACACAAAGTAAAAAAACGGATTGGGCTGGTTGGTGTCCGATTACCGCTGCACTGTGATGTGCTGTCGAATGACACCAACCGGATTTTTCACAACTTCGTGAACTTAGTGTACTTCGTGGTAAATGGGCAGTTCGTCTTTTCCGAATAATAGGGACGGAATTATTTTCCTGAATCGAAGACGTTAGAGGGTTGCACTTGCAAGTAGAATCCACGACAGTTGAAGAGACAACTTTTCACCACAAAGTACACGAAGTACACAAAGTAAAAAGCGGAATGGACTGGTTGGTGTCCAATTACCGCTGCACAGTGATGTGCCGTCGAACGACACTAACCGGATTTTCCCAGCTTCGTGACCTTTGTGTGCTTCGTGGTGAACAGGCAGTTCGTCTTTTAGCCGCTGTTTAAAAGTGCGCGCAGAATAATGGGGCAGAATTGTTTCCCTGAATCGATGATGTTGATTGGCCAAGACCTAACAACTGACAAGGAGTCAACCGTTACCAGGGAGGGGGCGTATCGTGCTACCGGTATTCCCTGGGCAGAAAATTAATTTGTCCCGGTCTCCTGTTGAAGACTCGGCTTCAATGCCCATTGACTACGTATAAACTGTGCGGTGGGGGATCGGTTCGGCCTTAAGGGCAAGCGTGGGGCTGAATGTAGAGCTTACACTGGCAGATGCTGACGGTGTGGGTGATATCCTGCGCGAAGATGGCGAGGCGGCGGGCAATGGCTGGCGAATTACCGATGGATCTGAGCAAAAGGGCGTTGATTCTTCCTGCGCGCGACTCCTGAGTCAACTCAAGGGCACGCCCCGGCCCGTCATTGATGAAATAAAAGGTCGTTCCACCCGGGTGCACCCGGGGTTCGCGTTTCTCATGGACTAGATCGTATACCGGTGTGTCAAACGGAGCCTTCTCTGGCCGGCCGTGCTTGCTGGCTTAGAACATTCGCTTGCCCATAATGTTGCCACCGATGCGCTCCGTGGTACCTGCGACGCAGGTCATTGGCCGGGCCGGTCTCTCCCTCTGGGCCAAGCTTGAGGTTCTCGCGGAAGTACTGTTGATTGTGAGGAGCTTGCATGGGGCCATCGAGGCTGTTGAATTCGGTAACGAGGAGCTTTCGCATGCGCTTCTCAATGTTCGTTCCCGTGCCTTGGCCATCCCACTTCGAATAATGAAGCGGATTGCTTCAATCGGATCGTTAGTTTACTCCGATCGCTCGGGCACGAGCAGACGGTCCTCGCCGTTGACGTTGGCATAGTAGCCCGGATCCGTCGGCCCGTTCTCGCGCCAGCCGTCGCCAGCCTCGACCCGGTAATTTTGTCCGTCGCCGGGTGAGGTGCAGGGCGAGGACTATTGGCTGCGCACCGAGACTAAGGGCACCATCGCGGCGGTTTGAGGTGCCTGCGTCTTCCTTGAAGTGTCGAAGATGGGCTTGGCCTTCATGGTGTACCAGAAGTTTCAGTCGCTTGTGTCACCTGATGTAAAACTCTTCCCACTCAATCTCGGTCCACCACTCGGCCTCGAGTCCGTCGCAGGTCTCACCGTAGGCTCGGCACATGGAACAACCGTCACCGCGCGTGAGCGCATCGTCCTCTACCGGCGGATAACGGACCAGCAGGGCCGCGGTATCCTCAAGCGCGGCCGCCTCTGCCTCGTTCATCGGCCGATCCGACAACTCGCGAATGCCGCACCGGCGAAGCCGCTCCGCGCCCTCCGGGTACAGGACGGAGTTCTCCGCGTCGATATGACGCCAGAGCGTGTGCGAGTAGCGTGTTGCGAGGGTCCGAAGCCGAACACGATCGTCCTCGGACTGCGGCCTCTGTTCGAGAAACGGAGCCATCTCGCTCAGCCACTCCTCCATCTGGGCGTGCTCGTGCGTGAGGGCGGATACTGGTCCGCGGTCGCCCGGTAGTTCCGCCTCCGTCATGAGCGCATCGAAGAGCACTCGCTCTTCGCGATCGTGATGGAAATGGCCGGCAAACTCGGTGAAGAATGCGACGAACCGTCTGCCGTCACTCGGGTCCGCAGTCCCGTCGACGAGTCCGCCGACGTACGCACGAAAGGCTCCGAGCACCTGATCGATCCGCTCGTGTTCGTCTTGGAGTGTGTCGATCAACTTCATCGTCGATTCATCCGGGTGTACTGTTCCATTCAAGCACTATACCATTCGCGCCGAGCAAACTTATGTGGATTGGATTAAATGCTTTATTTGGTTTCATGACAAGCAGCATCTCAAATACCTATACACGGACAGCCATAATTCGCTCCAAAGAAACTAACGCAAATACAATCGGTTCTCACTAAACCGGAGAGGATGAAATGTGGCTGTCTTGGCTTTTGTTGTGGATACGGCATTATGGGTCCGCCCTCGACTCCGCACGAGAAAGCTACGATGCTACCGCAGCTTGCCCTCTATCCGAAAAAGAGACGGCTTTTCACCACAAAGTACACGAAGTACACAAAGTAAAAAAACGGATTGGGCTGGTTGGTGTCCGATTACCGCTGCACTGTGATGTGCTGTCGAATGACACTAAGCGGATTTTTCACAACTTCGTGAACTCAGTGTACTTCGTGGTAAATGGGCAGTTCGTCTTTTCCGAATAATGGGGACGGAATTATTTTCCTGAATCGATGACGTTAGAGGGTTGCACTTGCAAGTTGAATCCACGACAGTTGAAGAGACAACTTTTCACCACAAAGTACACGAAGTACACAAAGTAAAAAGCGGAATGGACTGGTTGGTGTCCAATTACCGCTGCACAGTGATGTGCTGTCGAACGACACTAACCGGATTTTTCACAACTTCGTGAACTTAGTGTACTTCGTGGTAAATGGGCAGTTCGTCTTTTAGCCGCTGTTTAAAAGTGCGCGCAGAATAATGGGGCAGAATTATTTTCCTGAATCGATGACGTTAATTGGCCAAGCTCTAACAATTGACAAGGAGTCAACCGATGCCAAGGAGGGGGCGTATCGTGTTGCCGGCATACCCTTGGCAGAAAATGAATCTGTCCTGGTCCCCTGTCCCTGCCGTTGATCGCGCTCAATCTCGAGCATGTGGTTTTCAGAATAATGGTAGGGCTGGAAGAGCATGAAACATCAGCGAATGATGCTGCCTATGTGATTCTGTTGTTGATCACCTACGTTTCGGTGCTGCTTTCGTCGTTGCTGCTCGCGGCTTATGGGTGGACGGTCTACAAATATCACCGATAGCCGTGCGAATTGACTATAGCGGTAATTTTTGCCCGACACGCACCACCCGAAACCCGATGTCGTTGAGCGGCGTGTCGGGTTTCCACCCTTCGCGATTGGTGCCGCGCAGGCTCCAGTAGTTCTCCGCCCACGAGCCGCCGCGGATCACGCGTTTGCACTCTTGGACGCCCGAGACCGGTGCGGGATAGGCGGTGTGCGACTGGTAGGCCTGTGCGAGGTAGCAGTCTGCGGTCCACTCCCAGACGTTGCCGAGCATGTCGTGCAATCCGAAGGGATTGGAGCGGAACGAGCGCGACGGGGCGGTGGCGGGGTAGCGGGTGTCGCACCACTCGTGCCGGCAGTTGACGCGATCGGGCAGCATCGCATCGCCCCACCAGTAACGATAGGAGGAGTGCGCCAGCGCGGCGTATTCCCACTCCGCTTCGCTCGGCAACCGATAGTGTTGGCCGGTGATTGTGGAGAGCCAGACGGTGTAATCCCTGGCGGTTTCCCAGCTTACGCAAACGACCGGGTGTGTCTCTCCCTGGTCGAAACCCGGACTGTGCCAACCGTCCCCGGCGTGGAGATTGAACTCGCCATTGACCAAGCCGCTGCAGCGCTCTGAACCTGATTTTCGTGGCTGCGCGGACTGGTAGGCGGCAAACTCTGCGCGGGTGATTTCGCCCACCGAGAAGGCCAGGCCAGGCGGGATGTAGACCGCGATCGGGCGTCCCTCTGGACCTTGCTCGTCGTTGTGTCCCTCGCCGGGTAGTGAGCCCATGAAGAACTGACCGGCAGGAATAGTGGCCATCTCGGGGCAGAAGGGGCAGGGCTGACCGTTGCGCTGGAAATCGCGAAACAGGGTGAGCTGCGGTCGGTCGCTCGGTCCGGCGGTTTTTTTCTGCGAGGCGTGATCTGCTCGCGCCGTGAGCGCCAAAGCGAACAGGAGTGCCCCAACGATCATCCAGCTCTGTTTGTCAGTCACTCGGGTTTTCCGTAAACAAACAACAGTAAAAGAGACAGCTTTTCACCACAAAGTACACGAAGTACACAAAGTAAAAAAACGGATTGGACTGGTTGGTGTCCAGTGACGGCTGCACTGTGATGTGCTGTCGAATGACACTAACCGGATTTCCCCAACTTCATGAACTTTGTGTACTTTGTGGTGAACAGGCAATTCGTCTTTTCAGAATAGTGGGGACGGAATTATTTTTCTGAATCGATGACGTTAAAGAGTGGCACTTACAAGTTGAATCCGCGACAGCAAAAGAGACGGCTTTTCACCGCAAAGTACACGACGTACACAAAGTAAAAAACGGATTGGACTGGTTGGTGTCCAATTACCGCTGCACTGTGATGTACTGTCGAATGACACTAACCGAATTTTCCCAACTTCGTGAACTTTGTGTACTTTGTGGTGAACAGGTAGTTCGTCTTTTAGCAGCTGTTCAAAAACGATCGCTACTTCTCGATCACGTAGCGCAGATCCGCACCGCTCTGGGTGCCGGATTCGGTCTCCAGCGTCCAGTTCCTGCCGACCTTGTAACGGATGCGAAATGCCGAGTCACTTTCGGTCAATCCTACCGAGTAACTGACATAGAGGCGCGGGGAGAGATAGCTCCCCAGCACCACCGCCACACTTTCGCGTGTAGTGTCGGATTCGATGCGCAGCTCTTCGATACCCAGCCCACGGCGAATCTGCCGCACCACCGGACTGTCGGCGACATAACCCAGCGCCGCTGCGGTGGCGAGTAGTGAACTGCCGCCCGATTGCTGATCGGCCTGGTTGATCGGAACCCCGAGCACCAGATAGGAAAGGATGTCGGCCTGCGGCAGGGACGGGGTGGAGAAAAGCGTCACCTGCGGGTTGCGCAATGTGCCGCGCAGCAGAATTCCTGCGGTCACGTCGCCGCTGCGGCGCACCGCGCGGGCGTCGATGCCGGGATTGTCGATGGGGCCACCGGCGAAGGTGAGCCGCCCGCCCTCCACCTCCAGGTTCTGCCCGTAGCTCTTGTACTTACCCTGCACGACGCGCAGCTCGCCGTTACCCTTGACCACGCTGTCAGGGGCATCTTCGATCGCGAGTTGCCCGGTGATGCGGCTGCTCAACCCGAAGCCGGTGAACTCCACCTTGTCGCCGAGGATGAGATTGATGCGGGCGTAGAGCGCCTGCAGGGGCGAGCGCGATTCCGGGATCTCCGCCCCGATGATCACCGCATCGCGCGATACCGCCACCGCCTCGTTGCCGCCGCGACGCGGGCGGATCTGCGCTTCGGGTACCCGCAGATCGCCCTCCACGGTAAGCCGCTGCTGCTCCAGCGTCAGCGTGAGATTGGGCGAGACCAGGGCCCAGTAGTCGCTGAGATCGACGGCCTCGAAGCGCTCACCATGGATTTTCAGGCGGAGGGGCCAACCGCGTGCCGGATCGAGGTCGGCGGCACCCTCCACCGTAAGCTGACCGCCGCCGGAGGTAGTGCTGCCTGCGAGCTTCCAACGGCGTCCGTCAGCGGATTCCCCGCTGATGTGCAGATCCTTGAGCGTGATACCGGCGCTGCCCACTTCAATCTGCTCGGCCTGAAGCGACGCGCTCCCGCGCAGTTGGGGCGCGCCGATGCGTCCGCTCAACACCAGTTTGGTTTCCACCGAACCGGGGCCGATGGCGAGGCGCGGTAACAGCGCCGTAAAGAGATTGAGGTCGGGGAGGCGCAGCTGCAGTTCGCCGCTCAGCCCGGTCTGCGTTGCCGTGGGCTGGCCCAGATCGAAGGGCTGCAGCGCCACGCGCCCGCTCAGCGTGCCCTCCGCTGCCAAGCTCAGCGCGAGCCGGCCCGCCAGCCGGTCGGCGGCCAGGGTGAGCTCGATCTCGCCACCTTGATGCGTGAGCGTCTGGGCGTCGGCCGCGCCACGGCCTGGGTGCAGCGATCCAGGATCGAGATTCAATTGTGCACTGCCGTTGACCGCGCCCTGCACGGCCTGTTGCAACTGGAATTTACCGCTGAGAGGCCCAGTGACCGATGCCCCATCCGGCAGCAGCGGATTCAGGAGGGATAGCGGCAGGTGTTCCGCGCTGCCTTTGATCTGCCAGGCACCATCGCGCGCCCAGTCGCCTCCCAGGCACATTGAGCCCGGGGGTGTGGCGGCGGATGTCATCTGCTGGCGCCAGCAGTGGGCGGCGAGTTGCGCGGCCGCGGCACCGATCTCCAGCACCGCTGGTTGAGTCAGCACCCAGGCGCCGAGCGTTGTCTGCTGCCAGCTGCCCCGGCTCAGTGCGCCACGCCAGCGCTGATCGCGATAGCCGCCGCGCAAAGTGGCTGCGAACTCCCTCTGGGCGCCTTGGGCGGCGAGCTGCAGTTCGTGGTTTTCGGTGCGACCGGCGGCCGTGAGGGTGATCTGGTCGAGGGTCTGATGGCCGAGCGCGAGGGTCTCTGCCACCAGGCGTGCCTTGATCGCACCACCGGGGGCGAGATCGGCGTTGATCTCGCCTTGTGCGCTGCGCAGCGTGGTGGCCTCCAGTGCCAGGTCGGCAAGCTGCAGTGTGGCATCGAGACGCGGTGCACCCGGCGTGCCGCGCAGCCGTCCACTGGCCTTGACCCGACCGCCACTGACCGGCAGCAGTTCCTGCAGGGCAGCGGCGTCGAGTTGAAAGGCAAGGTCTAATTGCTCGGCGATGCGACCGTCGAGCGCTATGCGCGCCGTGCCCGATTGCAGCTGCGCTTTGCGCACCCGCACGCCCTCCGCTGTGATCTCCACTTGCGCGGTAGCCTGGGCGGGATAGCCGCGCAGTGTTCCGCTGAGTGTGGTGAGCTCGATCGCCGCGGTGGGCTTGCCGTTGTCCACGGCGCCGCTCGCTTTCACCGTGGCGCCTAATTGTCCCGGCCACTCGGCAGCATAGACCGCGGGATCGAGTTCTGCGGCGGTCACGTTGGCCTCCCAGCGAAGCGTGTTCTGCCACGCCAGCCGGCCACTGCCCTCGATCGTGCCGTTGGCCACGCGGCCGGCGATACGCTCCAGGCGCAACTCGGTGCGGTCGCCATGCCCGCTGATCCGCCACTCGCCCAATGCGGCGTTGGGCAGTTGCAGTGGTGCCTGCACCTGGACGCGATAGTCTTGCGCATGACCGGTCAGTTCAAAAGTGCCCTTGGGACTGGCAATCTGTTGCACGCCTTGCAGTGGCCACTGCAGGTTCTCCCAGTTACCGGTCACCGCAGCGGTGGGTGGTACGGTGGTGAGATCAATGCGCGCGTTGAGGTGTGCACGCAGCGTATTGCTGGCGGGTGTCAGTTGCAGGTTGCGCAATACCAGTTCGCGTGCTGAGCCGGCGAGTTCGGTGCGCAGTTGTACGGCGCCCAGTTCGGGCAGGGTGTAGGCCAGGCTGGCCTCGCCCTGAAATGCACTCGTGCTGCCTTGCAGTTGCAGCGCCACGTCCCGCAGTGGATCGATGGGTGCATCGATCCACGGTCGCAGATCGAGGCTGGGCGCGGAGGCACGCAGCGACCAGCCCGGGTTTTTGCCCACTAGGTTTTCCACCGTCGCCTCCACGGTGAGCGCCAGCGGTTCGTGCAGGGATTGGACGGAGGTCAGGCGGCGCAGGGTGCCCTGCAGCTTGCCGCCACCGCGCAGTTCGGGTTGGCCGGGCAGTGCCAAGCGCCACGCCGTGTCGAGGTCGACCCGGTAGCGGCCGCGGGCTTGCAGTGTACCGCTGGCGCGCAGCTCGCCTTGCGGCGCTAACAACTCGAAAGCCGCAATGTTGAATCTGGTTTGATCGAGCCGCGCGTTGAGCGTGATGCGCTCGATCTGCTGTGGAGGCCGGTCACCGGACTGGTAGCTCAGATGCTCGGCCTTCAGCTGTTCGACTATCACCCCGAAGGGCAGATCGAGTTTGATCGGTTCGCCGGCTGGCGCGTCGGCTGTTTGCACGATGCTCAAACCGCGCAGGGTCAGCGCATTGATGTATACGGTGCGGGCGAGCAGGGCCTCCGGCTGCCATGTCAGCTCCAGACGGTCGAGACGTATCTGCCGGTGGGCATCGCGGTACTCCAGCGCCTCCAGGATCAGCGGACCACGCAGCCGACCTTCCACACCGCCGACCGTCAACGTGCCCGGCAGCAGGGTGGCACCCAACCGCAGCGTGTGCTCGAGTCCGTCACGGCTGTTGATCAGATAGAACGCGCCCCCGGTCGCGCTGGTGAGAACCAGCAGCAGCGCTGCCAGGATGTTGAGCAGCGCGCGTTTCACAGGTCGGGTCCAATCACCAGGTGCAGGCGCCAGGGATTGCCGTCGCGATCCAGCGCCTGGGCGAGATCCACGCGCAGCAGGCCGATGGCGGTACGCCAGCGCAGACCAAAGCCGGCGCCGCGGGAGACCGGCTCGCCCGGATCATCGAAGGCATAACCGATGTCGTAGAAGAGCGCGCCGCTCCAGCGTCCCTTGAACCGGTGCTCGTACTCGATGCTGGCGACCGCGAGGCTGATACCGCCGATGACGTTGCCCCCGGCATCGGTGGGGCCCAGCGACTGGTATCGGTAGCCGCGTACGCTCTGGTCGCCTCCGGCGAAAAAGCGCTGCGAGGCGGGGAGTTCGCCAATGTCGGCGCCCGCTGTGTGGCCCAGATCCCAGCGGCCGATGAGCCGCCCCGCTTCCCAGGGGCTGAAGATATGCTTGCCGGCGATGCGCGTTTGCAGAAACGAGATGTCCGAGCCCAGCGCTTCGCTGCCGCCGTGCAGGTCGATCAGCAGCCGGTGGCCATTGCGCACATCGAGACGGTCGGTGGCCCAGACGCGCTGCCACACCACGCCCGGCAGGATCAGATCGGTGGCCTGGCGTACGCCGGCAACCTCCGAAATCTCGCGCTGCAGCTTCACGGACCAGGTTTGACGCCAGGCGGTCTTGGCGCGTTCGATGGCGGCGCCCAGGGTGGTGAGGCGGCTGAAGCTGGTGTCGGTCTCTTCCTCCGAGTGTTCAGCGGTAAAGACCAGCCGGTCGGTGCGCGGGTTCTTGATCGGGATGCTGTAGTTGGCACTCAGGCTGTTGCGAATCTCCGAGACCGCCAGCTCGCTCTTGAAGCGGTGTCCCTCGGGATTGATGCGTCGCCACTCCCAACCGGCCGAAATGCGCGCACCGGTGTCGGTGCCGTAGCCGAGACCGAAGGTGTAGCGGTGTGGAGAGACCGGCGTGAGTTCCACATCGACGGGAATGCTTTGTTCGACGGCCTGTTCGGATCGGGGAACGATGCGTACGTCTTTGAAGTAGTCGCTGTCAAGGAGCGCACTTTGCAGATCGAGCAGGTCGCTGCCTTCGAAGGGGTCGCCCTGCCGGTAGGGCACATACTTCTGCAGCAACTGATCGTCGAGCGCCTGCTGATCGAAGCGCGTTGCGCCAAAGCGGTAACGCACACCCGCGTCGAGGTGCAGCCGGATCGCGGCCTGATAACGTTCCAGGTCGATAGTGATTTCGTGAACGCTGAAGCGCGCATCGAAGTAGCCGCGTTCGGCGGCCAACCGCTGCAAACGCTGCTTGGTCCTCTCGTAGTCGGCGTGTACCAGTGGTTTGCCGATACCCAGACGCAGTTGCTTGAGTTCTTCGGTGAAAGCGGGATCGTCGGCGCCCGGACCTAAAACGCGGACATCCGCTTCGGTAATCGGAAGTGGCGGCCCTGGATCGACGCGATAACTTGCCCGCCAACCCTCGGGGGTAGTGGCAAGTTCAGAGGTTACGCTGGCACGATAGTGGCCAAAAGGGCGCAGTGCCTGGGCAATTTCGTCGGCGGCACGCTCGTGGAGCAAACGTACCCGCAGCTCTGTCAGATCCGGTAGATCACGGTTCTGTTCGATGCTTAGGTAGGCGCGCGCGTTGTCGAGCAGCGGCCCATCCAATCCTTCGATAGCGATTTCCAGCGTCGCGCCAAAAACCGATGTGGTGAGCAGGGTGGTACCTGCTACGAGTGATCTGGCGAATGAAAAGTTGCTGCATGAGGTTGTGAAAAACATGTGCAAGCAGTTTCGCAGGCCTGGTGGGGGAAAATCCAGTCGGGATCTCTATGTGGCTTGGTTTACACGCCGGCGTTTGGTGTCGGTACCGTGGTCCCGGAAGTTTACCGCCGGAGCTTGGACAGGGAGTGCGGTATTTTGATCCATCGGGACGTCGCGGGCTATCGAAAACCCGGCGGGTACCCGCCGAGCGCGCTCAGACTGGGGAAGCCGATCCATGCTCTTGTCATCGATAGGGCAAACCCTCCGGCCCCTCGATCTCGAGGATGTAGCGCATTTCGCCAGGATAGCTACCCGGTTATCGGGGAGTGCGTGTGGTGAGCTGCACGGTCGCTGCCGTATTCGTTGCGCCAGGTGTGGGACGGCTGAGCCACCGCCAATCGGCGCCCTGCCAGTGGGGGATTTTCTATGTACTGATTGAGGTAGCGCGGAGCACCAGCGGTGAGGGGGGTGCGAGTCCGTCGATACCCGAAGCGCAGGAGGCATAGTGAACCCGGAATCCTCACAATGCCGGGTGGTCCTGCTCCGAATGAAATCCGGTTAGTGGCGCGCGCAGGTGCTATAGGTTTAATTGAGAGGGTACGAGGGGAGTATTCCCATGTATCTGAAGGACACCCGCAGTGGAAATCTGGTTGAGGTCCTCGGTCTGAGTATGCTGTTCGATCCCTGCCGCGACTCGTTGCCCGGACGCCTCCATGCCGGCGAGGAGTTGCAGGAAGCCGAGGAGTTCGACAAAGCGGTACTGGTGTTTCCGTCCGATGAGTCGATGCCCCGTTGTTGGCTCGATGCGGGCTATCGCAATCGCACCCGGTGACGCGTGGAAGTGCTCACCCCTGCACGACACTACGGCGTGCAGGGAAGATGGGCGGGACCGTGCGGCCCCACCCAGTGGTCAACCGTTGGGACTTTACGCTGCGGACCTTAACTATGCTCAGTTGTCGACCGCGACCGTCACGCTGATCATGCCGAATACATCGCCGGCCGCCAACCCGTCCTTTTCGTAACCCAGCTTGTCCAGCTCACCCTTGGGCGTGCCGTGGCAGGCAAGGCAGGGTTCGAGCAGGCGCACCGGATCGTAGTAGCGGTAGACGGACTGCTTGCCCATGGTGGTGTACTCGCCAAAGGGCTTGCCGTCGTAGTCCGTGCGCGTGAAGCGGGTAAGGATCTCACGCTCGCGTGCATCGGGCGCATTGCTCGGGTGGCGGTAGTTGATGGAGGGCTGGCGTGTCACCACGCCGGTGCGCGAGTTCAGCATCAAGCCCGCCTCGCGAGCCCACTTGGCCGGCAGGTAGTGCTTCCAGCCCACGCCTTTCATGTTCAGCCGATCCTGATTGTTGTCGATGCTCTGGCGACCCGCCCAGACCAGCTTATCGAAGATCGGCTGCTGCTCGGACGTGAGAGTGATCAGCTCCGGCTCCAGGGCGGCCACCCACGACTTGCCAAAATAATCGGCGGTAAAACCTTTCTCTCCCAGCTTGGGATCGGTGAGTTTCGGCATCTGGCTGAAGATGATCATGCGTCCTTTGGCCAGGGCCGTGGCGATCAATGCCGCCGTTGCCGGCCCTTGTTCCCGCGGTACTTTGTCGATGAACAGATATTCGGGATGCCCCCCTTTGGCGGGAATGCCTACTTCTGCGGCAATGCTTGCGCCGAAACTTGCAACGCCTATCGCGGCAATGCCGATGTACCTGATTATTGGATTCATAACGCCCCTCCTCTGAGATGAACAAACACCCGGGTCCTTTTATTGGTGTGCGCTGTCTTGGCAGCGATCGATCCGGGATCAGGGGCTACACTAGCAACTCGACTGCTTCAGTCGCGGTTACAAGTTGTATCAAGCTGTGGCATTTGCATGGTCGGTCTTGAGGAGTTGGGCACGCAGGATCGCCGCTCAGTTGCGAGCAGTACAATGCTGTACGTCGATGACTCAGTGCGCTTGCGGATTGTTCGGACTCTCTTCAGGTGTGAGAAGTTCGTTGAGCGTGGTGATATAGGAAACCAGCTCGTGGTGAGCTTGCGCGTCGCGCGCGCGCAGTGCGTTCATTGCGCCGAGAAAGGCTTTGACCTGCGCATCGTGTTCTTCGAGCAATCGCGCGAGCAGTGAAGACTCTTCGTCAGTGGGTTCGCCGTATTTGCTGTAGCGCGCTCCCAGCCTCTGCAGGTAGTCGAGATGACGCTGCTTGGTGGTCGCCATGGCGTTGTAGGCTTGCCATGCGTCGAAGGTCGTTGAGGGTAGACGGTTCATGGTTGTGTGATCTTGGCAACTCAGACCGCCGGTGCCGTATCGGTTCGCTCCTCGTGGGCCTTCACCATACGCCCAGTCGAATCGTAATGCATCAAGGCCTGCTAACAGCACCTAGTGCTGGCAGTTGGGGCAGTAGTAGCTTGAGCGCTGCCCCTGGCGCAGTTGGCGGATGGGTGTCCGGCACACCCGGCACGGCTGGGCTGCGCGTTCATAGACGTTGAGATGCAGGCGAAAATAGCCGGGTTCTCCATCGCTGTTGAGATAGTCACGCAACGTCGTTCCCCCCTGGCGCAAGGCGTCGTCGAGGGTGCTCGTAATCGCAGCGGCCAGACGCTGATACCGCGCACGCGCGATGCGTCCCGCCGCGCGTCGGGGATCGATTCCGGCGCGAAACAGCGCTTCACTGGCGTAGATGTTTCCCACGCCGACGACGATGTGACTGTCCATGATGAAGGGTTTGACCGCGATGCGGCGGTTGCGCGAATGCGCGTAGAGATGCGCGCCGGAGAACTCGTCGCTCAGAGGCTCGGGACCGAGTTTGCTGAGCAGCACATGCTGCAGGGGATCGCGGGTGGTCCACAACGCCAGGCCAAAACGACGTGGATCGTGCAAACGCAGACAGCGCCCGTTGTCGACTGCGAACTCCAGGTGGTCGTGAGGACGCAGCGGTGCATCACCGGCGACGATGCGCAAACTGCCCGACATGCCGAGATGCAGAATCAGCGTACCGGCCTCGGTTCCGATCAGCAGGTATTTGCCGCGCCTTGCCACCGTGTCGATGCGTTGACCCGTCAGCTCTTTCCCCAGCCGTGCCGGTACCCGCCGGCGCAGTCGCGGTTGATGCACGACAACCGCGGTCACGGTGCGCCCGAGAAGATGCGGTTCGATGCCGCGACGGGTGGTTTCGACTTCGGGTAGTTCAGGCACGGTGGTGGAGTTTCGATTTGGGTGGCGGGGTTATCTTGCATGAAGCGAGGGTGTGCGGCTATGCCGGATTGATTTAGTGCGGGGATTCCGTCCCCGCAGCCGGACCCCTTTTGACTCGAACCATCCCTGGTTCTCCCAATTAGATCCTGTCAAATTGGTCTTTGCATGCCCAAAGAAAAAAGGCGAAAAGAAATGGCACTCCGCATCGAAACCCGTTTTCAGCGGGCACCCTGTGCGCTTTTGCGAACAGCAGCGCCCGCTCTATTCCGCGGTTCGCTGCGGTGCTCGGCTGCGCTGAAGGGGAGAGGGGTGGATATCTTCCCGTCGGCAGTGCCGAGTAGCGCAGGGCTGTGGGGCTAAGGCCCGCAGGGGTGAGCCAGGGAAGGCGAAGCTTTCATCGTCAGCACAGGAGGTGCTGTCGATGAAACCCCTCACAGACCGAGCAACGCAGGGAACCGATCAAAGATCGGCGCGGTCGTTGGGAACGTTTCTTTGGTAACTTTCTTGTCGTCACAAGAAAGTTACCTGGCCGCGGGGACGGAATCCCCGCATTCAAAAGATCGTGGTGCAGCCGCACAAGTTTTCCTACTTCTCATGCGCCACGGTTTCCGCCGAGCGCGCGAAGATCCAGGTCAGCGCGATGCCGCCCATCAGCGACTCGTTGCGTTTGACCAAGGGGCTATCCTCGAATGCCGCGCCGTGGAGATCGTCATAGCGCAGAAATCCGCCCAGCACCATGCTGCTGTTGAGCCGCTTGCCGACAGTGATCAGCAGCCGGTTGCCGCTGTATCCGCCGCGGGCATCGAAAGCGGGCCGCTGTGGCGTGGCGTAAGCGGCGTCAACCTCATAGTAATAGTCATGGTATTTCTCACTGGCCCACAACGGGCCCCAGGAGACCACCAGCCGCAGCCGCCCGCCCGCCATGGGAAAATGGCGCACATAGTCGAGATGAGGATTGAAGATCCAACCGATCATCGTGCCGTGCGAGAAATCGGTGGCTGCCACAGCACGCAGTGGCAGGTTGAGTTCCCAGTGACTGCGCAACTCGGAATTCTCCGCGAAACGCACCTTGAGATTGGGTCCGATCTCGAACGCGGGATCGAGGTCGGGCATCCCCTGACGCGCTGAATTATCTTCACTGTCCACCGGTATAGACGCCGACAGGCTCAGATCCAACGCCACTTTGTCGGATTCGAACAGCAGGCCGCGGATACCCTCTTCGCTGACGCGCACACGCTCACCGCGGTAGACGAGGTAGGGAAAAGGAGCGAGATAGTCGCGGCTCTCGTTGGAGCCGCGGTAGTCGGGCAGGTGCAGCCCGGCGATGCCGGCGCCCAACTCCCAGCGCGGCAGGTGTTCGGCTTGGGTCAGAGCCGGGAGCAGGCAGACGAGGAGGAGGAAGCGGTGCATGCCCTTAAGTTATCAGACAACGGAGCGAGATCACTGTGTGGGCTCGCCGCCAGCCGGCAGTTTCAGCAGGCGCTCGCGGGCGCCGGCAGCGAGGTTGTAGCGCAGGCCGAGGTCGCGTCGTTCCAGCACCAGGTCATCGTCGTTGTTGATTAGAGCGAAGCGCACCGTCTGCGCCGGTTCGCCCAGTTCGACGATGACCTCATCACCCGATTCACCCCGGTCACCGGAGGCGGGGGTGACGTGCAGCGCACGCGCGTAGCGCCAACCCTCGATGAAGCGGTTGAAGCTGTCCTGCGAACGCCCGGGCTGTGTCGGGATGCTGCGCCAGGCGCCGCCATCGCCCTGCTGCAGGGAGAGACCGGGCAGCGTCAGGCCCACCACCTTGGCGTCATCGGGCAGCAGGCGGTGGCTGACGAGATCCTCCGGTCGATCACTGAGCTGGTGGATCACCGTGTCGGTCACCAGATGCACCGCATCGCCGTGGCGCAGGTAGCGGTAACGGTTCAGCGGCTCCTGACCACCGAACTCGAACACGGCATCACCGAGCCGCAGGGTGATCCGCGGTGGTGCCAGGCCCACCTCGGCGGTGTCGAGTTCGGCGACAGGGTAGCGTGCGTGGCTGACCGCGTCGGTCAGCGCCAGGATGCGCTGGACGCGCTCGGCGTCGGCCGGCCAGCGCTGCGCGTTATCGATGAACCAGCGCTCCCCGTCGCGCAGGAGAACCACCGGGCTGCGCTCGGCAAAGGTGATCTCGATGCGCCGTACCCTGTCCGCCTGGAGGTCGGTGAGCAACGGGGTTGCGACGGGCGCTTCCGGCTCCGGTCCCCACAGCACCAGCGCGGTGAGCGCACCCACCAGCAACAGCATGAGGAGGTTGAGCAGCGCCTGCCTGCGCATCATCGCCTGCCTAGCGGCGCCGCCGCCGCAGCCAGATGACGACGCCACTGCCGATGAGCAGCAGCGGCAGCAGCAGAAGAAAGCCAAAACCGATGGCTGCCGAGGCCACCCTGCCCAGCGCAAAATCGACGTCGGGCGACGTCTTGGCGGGGATGGCGATGAGGGCGTCATCGTGATTCAACCAGTTGAGTATCGCCATGCCCAGATCCAGATTCCCCGCATTGCCCAGGTACGCGTTGGCCAGGAAGTCGCCATCGCCGATCACCACCACGCGCTGCTCGCGGGCGGCATCCGCAGTCGCCGGATCAGTGTTGTCCACCGCGCGGTTGAGGGCGATGCCCACGGTGAGCGGACCGGCCTGCTCGCCCGCGTCGCGGCGGATCTCGCCCTCCAGCGCGCCGGTCTCGGCCCAGGTGCTGGGGGCGGTATTGAGAAATGCCGCGGCCTCCCATCCTTCAGGAGCGTCCACCGACAGGGCCGCGGCACGCGGGAACAGTGTCATCAGCTGGAAATCGCGGGTGATGCCGTGGTCCGGGTACTGGGGCACCAGGGCGATGTCGGGACTCTGGATGCCGAACAGGCGTGCGGTGGCATCGACGATCACGCCAGGAACGAAGCCGATACCCAACTGCTGGGCCAGGGGTTCGAGCCCGTGCAGCGGTTCGGGATCGGCGAGCCACAGCAGGTTGCCGCCGTTCTCCAGGTACCCGCGCATCAACGTCACCTCGCCGGGCAGCAGGTCGGTCTGTGGCCCGGCGATCACCAGCACCGTCGTGTTGAGGGGAATCGCCGGCGTAGTGCCCAGGTTGAGGCTCTGGACCGTGATGCCTTTGCGTTCCAGTTCGCGGGCGAAGTGTCCAAGATCATGGTTGGCGTTGCCGTCGGGGCGGCGCTCGCCATGCCCTTGCAGAAAGACCACCCAGCGCTCACCGCTGCGGGCCAGGCGCTGCAGCGCGTTGGTCAGTGCCTGCTCGTTGAGATCGAGCACCTTTTCGCTGCGGCCCTGGTATTCCACCAGCAGCGTGCCGTCGACCGTGACGTCAAGCTCGCGCACCCGCTGCGGGGCGGTGTCAGGGTTGACCATCTCCAACTGCAGATCGGATTTGACACGCCGGTAGCGATTGATCAAATCCTCGATACGCCCGCGCAGCATCTCGTCGGGGCGGGCAAAGGCGGTGATGCGCAGCGGCTGGTCGAGGCTGGTAAGCAGCTGGCGGCTGGCGTCTGAAAGTGAGTTGCGGCCGCTGGCGGTCCAGTCGCTCTCGAAACCGTGGCGGGTGCTGAGCCAGCCCAGCAGTCCCACGGCCGCCAGCAGCAGAGCGATGAAGAGATAACTCTCCAGGCGCAGTTTCAGGCGCGTGCTCCGACCGGTCTGCATCGCTTACTCCTGCACCCGGTCGGCATCCAGGCGGCGGATGCTGAGGATCAAAAACGCGGTGATGAGCAGCGCGAAATAGGCGAGATCCTCGCTGCGCACCAGGCCGCGCAGCAGTGGCTCGTAGTGGCGCAGTATCGAGAGGTACTGCAGCAGCGCGTCGGCCGCCTCGCCGCTGCGCCCAGCCCAGTCGACGATCCACAGGCCGAGCAGCGCGCCGAAGGTGCTGATGGCGGCGACCACCGGCTGTTCGGTGAGCGTCGACATGAACAGCCCGATGGCGGCGAAACCGGCCAGCAGCAGGGTCAGCCCCAACAGCCCGGCCGCGACCTTGCCCGCATCGAGGCTGCCGCCCAGCAGCAGCGCCAGCGGCATCAGGGCGATCAGCCCCACCATCACCAGCAGGAACAGCAGGATGCCGAGGTATTTTCCGAGGATGATGTCGGTCATGGTCACCGGCGCGGTGAAGAGCAGGCTCAGGGTGCGGTTGCGCCGCTCCTCGGCCACCAGGCGCATGGTCACCAGCGGGATCACCAGCAGCAGCACGACGGCGGCGTTGCCCAGCACCGGCGCTACGATCAGATCGGTCACGCCCGGCGCGCCTTCCATGCCGCCCAGACGCGGCTGGATCAGCAGGTAGGTTTCGATCTGACTGAGAAAGAGGTAGCCGAGGATCAGCTGCACCACACCGAGGATGGCCCAGGCCAGTGGAGAGAGGAACAGGCTCCTGAATTCGCGCCCGGCGATGGTGGCGATCATGCCGCCGCCTCCGCGTCATCGGCCGGCGAATCACCCGCGGTCAGTTCGATGAAAATCTGCTCCAGGCTGACGCGCTCGGGGGTGAGTTCCGTGATGCCCCAGCCGGCGGCGACGGCGTGTTCGATGAACTCGTCGGCGGCGAAGCCCTCCGCGGTGTGGTGGAGGCGGAAACGACCCGCGCCCAGCGCTTCGGCCTTGATGATGTCGGGTAGGGTCGTCAGCTCCTGCGCCGCGGGTGGGTGGCGCAGCGCCAGCAGCGTGGTGCTGGCGGTGGTGCGGGCCTCAAGCCCGGCGATGGTGTCGGAAAAGACCAGTCGCCCCTGGTGGATGATCTCCACCCGGCTGCACACCTGCAGCACCTCGGGCAGGATGTGGGTCGAGAGGATTACGCTGTGGCTCTCGCCCAGCTCGCGGATCAGGGCGCGAATCTCGCGAATCTGAATCGGGTCGAGCCCCACCGTCGGTTCATCGAGAATCACCACCGGCGGGGTGTGGATGATCGCCTGGGCGATCCCCACGCGCTGCTGGTAGCCCTTGGAGAGATTGCCGATCAGCCGGCCCGCCATCGCCTCCAGTCCGCAGCGGCGCTTGGCGGTCGCCAGCGCGCTACCGAGTTCGGCGCGCGGAATACGATGCAGGCGGGCGCAGTAGGTGAGGTACTCGTCGACGGTCAGTTCGCGGTAGAGGGGCGGGTTTTCCGGCAGGTAGCCGATGTGCGCCTTGGCGGCCCTGGGTTGTTCCAGCAGATCGACACCGTTGATGGTGATCCGCCCCGCGCTGGGGGCGAGGTTGCCGCTGATCATCTGCAGGGTGGTGGATTTGCCGGCGCCGTTGGGGCCGAGCAGGCCCAGCACCTCGCCCTTGTCGATCACCAGATTCAGATCGTCCACCGCGCGATGACCGCCATAGTCGCGGGTCAGCCCATCGAGTTGCACGAGGAGTCTGGGTGGCGGAATCTCGCGCGGCTGCGCCTGCTCTGCTTCAGTCCGTTCGGGCGCTTGTTTTCGTTTCATAGTGCTCACTATGCGCCTCAAGCGGCCGCCAATACGGCCTCGAAGCGGGATTGTCTCGCTCGCACGATCTCTACCACCCGGGCTTCCTGCGCATCGCGTTCCATTGTGATTCAGGCGAGTAATCGTTTGCGTAGGTTGGCCAACGAGTCGTTGCGTGGCCGTTGGGTGCGCATTATAGGGCGCGTTTCCGCCATCGCAACGTCCTGGCTCATGCGGTTTCGGAAGCGGGCGCGCTCAGCGCTGCGGCGGCCTGATCGCTCCAGGCCAGCGCCGACAGGTAGGCTTGTCCGAGGGCCGCGGAGAGGCTGGGGAAGTTGTCGACCCCTGCCCAGTGGCCGCGCTGGTAGGCCTGCACGCACTGCAGGATCTGGCCGAGCGGTCCGCTTTGATCGATCAGAGCAGACTCGACGGCGGGGGCCAGCGGCAGAGGATCGAGGGCCTCGCGCATCGGCAGATCGAGCAGTGCGTCGAGGACCGAGAACAGCCCCACGGTAAAGGCGGCGTCCTGCAGCTTTTTATCGGTCTGCGCCGCGATCAGTTCGCAAAAGCGCGCGCGCATCAGTGAGATATGCAGCAGTTCGCCCGGTTTGCCTTCGATGCCGGAGAGGGCGATCACCGTGGCCCAGGTGCGGATGTTGCGAAAACCGAGCAGCACGATGGCGCGCTGGATGGAGTCGATCTTTTTGCGCAGTCCGAAAAAGGCGGAGTTGACGTAGCGCAGCAGGCGGTAACTGAGGGTGACATCGGTGGCGATGATGCGTTCGATATCGCGCGCATCGGCGTCGGGATTTTGCAGTTCGGCCATCAGCTTCATCACCGCCAGTTCGTTGGCGGGGGCATGCTCGCGGCGGATCACGCGCGGTTTGCAGAGAAAGTAGCCCTGAAACAGATCGAAGCCGATCTCTTTGCAAAGGTCGAAATCCTCCTGGGATTCCACTTTCTCGGCGATGAGTTTGATGCCGAGTTGCCGCAGCTCTTTCGCATCCTCCAGGATGCGGGCGCGGTGGGCGCCTATCACGTCGAACTTGACGTAGTTGGTGACCTCGAGGAGTGGGCGGTTCTGCGGCTCCAGACAGAAGTCATCGAGGGCGATCTGATAGCCGCGCGAAGCGAGGTTGCGGATGCCTTGCAGCACCTCGGGATCAGGTGCGATGTTCTCCGTCACCTCCAGCACCGCCTTGCCCACCGGCAGGTGCAGTGGATTCTCGTCGATCAGAAAGTTGCGGCTGCAGTTGATGAAGGCGGGGCGATTGCCGAGCAGATCCTCCAGGCCGATCTCGAGGAAGGTGTTGGCCAGTACACGGAGAGTTGCGGAGTCGCCGTCGATGATGTCGGCGATGTCCTCGCGTTTGCTGCGGTAGAGCACTTCGTAGCCCACGACCTGCAGATCGCGGTCGTAGATGGGCTGGCGGGCGATGAGGATGTCGCTCATGGTCGGCTCGAATTCCGGACTCGCAGTGGGTCAGAGACGATGAGTACCAGACTCGGCGCCAGGAGGGAAGGAGACGCCGCTCACTGGCCCATCAGGGCTCCGCAGGAGGCTGCGGATATGCCTGGAATTGATAATTGTCATCATTTATGCTGGTGATTCGCGCGCCAAGCCCGGCGCGACTCCCATAGGAAACCTCATGCTACACGAAGGTCTGTTGAACCTCTCCTGGTTGGGTGTGGCGGCGGCCGCGTTCGGCCTGACCCACGTCACCATCGCCAGCGTCACTATTTTTCTGCACCGTCACCAGTCGCACCGCGCCCTCGATCTGCATCCTGCGGTGAGCCATTTTTTCCGCTTCTGGCTCTGGCTCACTACCGGCATGATCACCCGCGAATGGGTGGCGATCCACCGCAAACACCACGCCAAGGTCGATGGTCCCGAAGACCCGCACAGTCCGCAGATCTACGGCATCCGCAAGGTGTTCTGGCAGGGCACCGAGCTCTACCGCAAGGAGACCCTTTGCCAGGAGACGCTGGAGCGTTATGGGCGCGGCACGCCCGCTGATTGGATCGAACGCAATCTCTACAGCCGCTTTGGTTGGCTGGGCATCGTGCTGATGCTGTTGATCGATCTGGCGCTGTTCGGTGTGCTGGGATTGACGGTGTGGGCGGTGCAGATGGCCTGGATACCCGTCACCGCCGCCGGCGTGATCAACGGCATCGGGCACTGGTCCGGCTACCGCAATCACGACTGCGAAGACGCCTCGCGCAACATCGTCCCCTGGGGTTTCCTGATCGGCGGCGAGGAGCTGCACAACAACCATCATGCCTACGCCACTTCCGCGCGCCTCGCGCATCGCCCCTGGGAGTTCGATCTCGGCTGGTTATACATCCGCGCCCTGGCCGCGCTGCGGCTTGCCACCGTGCGTCACGTGGAACCGCGCGCGGTGGTGATCGCCGGCAAGGAGCGCCTCGATCTCGCCGCCGCCAGCGCATTGCTGCGCACCCGCTTTCGGGTGATGCACGACTACACACGGCGCGTGATTCGCCCCGTGTTTCGCGAAGAACTCAAACGCCAGGTGGGTGCCGCGCGAAAAATGGTACGCCAGGCGCGGCAGTGGTTGACAACCAGCAGCGCGCGTCTTAACGATCAGCCGCCCGCGGAGCTGGAGCAGGCACTGTCGCTCAGCGAACGTTTAAGGGTGGTGCATGAGTTCCGCGTCAAGCTGGCCGGCATCTGGCAGCGTGAAGCGGGCGAGGGCGAGTCGCTGCTCAAGGCGTTGCAGGAGTGGTGTGCGAATGCGGAGCGCTCGGGGATCGAAGCGTTGGAGCGGTTTTCGCGGTCGTTGAAGGGGTATTCGTTGCAGGCGGTTTAGTTATTTTGTGTGGCTGCGCCATGGTGATTAGGTGCGGGGAGTCCGTCCCCGCAGCCGGACCTCTTTTCTTTGCATGCCCAAAGAAAAGAGGCGAAAAGAAAGGGCACCCAACGGCCGCGCCACTCTGCGAGTGGTTCCCTGCGGGCCTGATCCAAGCCAAGCTGCGCTACTCGGCGCTGCTGACGGGGGATAACCTAACACCGCCATGCGGCGCAATGCCCTTCGGTTATTACGCCCTACGCGGGCTGCGCCGGCCCTACATTTTCGCCTGCTGAAACCGGATAATGACGGCTCTTCTTCCGCCGCGAATCTTGCCGTATGTGGAGCTTCCGCGCCTGGCGCCGCCGCCGGGTTCTCGCCCGCCATCCCATCCCTGGCTCTGCGTGGGCAGGTGCGCTCGCCGCATTGCCGGTGCTGCGGAGGTTGCCGCGCGCCGGTCAGGAACGCCTGCGTGACACCGCCACGCTACTGCTCCACGGCAAACCCGTACACGGCGCCGACGGCCTGGAGCCCGACCGGCATCAGCGTGTCGTCGTCACCGCGCTCGCCGCCCTGCCCGTTCTTGGCCTGGATCTCGACTGGTACGACAACTGGCACGAGATCGTGCTCTATCCCGAAGTGTTTCTGCAGGATCACGAATGGATCGACGAGGCAGGGGTGATGCACCGTGAGCACCGTGCCCTGGAGGGTGAATCGTGGCAGCAGGGCCCCATCGTGTTGTCGTGGCCGGATGTCGCCGCCAGCGGTCAGGGCAACGGCTACAACCTGGTGATCCACGAGATCGCCCACAAGCTCGACATGCTCAACGGGGACGCCAACGGTCATCCGCCGTTGCACCGGGGGATGAACAATACCGTGTGGCATGATGCTTTCAGCGTGGCGTACGCAGATCTTGTGGAGCGGGTCGAGGCGCAGCAACCCACCACACTCGATCCCTATGCCGCCACGGCGCCGGAGGAGTTTTTCGCCGTGGCCAGTGAGGTGTTTTTCGAGATACCGAGGGTTCTCCGCGCCGCCTATCCGGCGGTCTACGGGCAGCTGGCGCTGTTTTATCGGCAGGAGCCGAGGGAGTGGGGGTGAGGTGGTGAGACTCGCTCTTCCCGGCTTGCCCCTTTGGGCCTTAACCTCACAGCCCTGCGCTACTTGGCGCTGCCGAAGGGGGTGACTTCAACACCGACATGCGCGGTGCAATGCCCTTCAGTTATTGCGCCCTATGCGGACTGCAGGCGATTTGATGGGTTTTTGTGTGGCTGCGCCACAGTGACTGAATGCGGGGAGTCCGTCCCCGCGGCCGGGTAACTTTTCTTTGCTTGTCCAAAGAAAAGTTACGAAAAGAAAGGACACCCAACGGCCGCGCCGATCTTTGATCGGTTCCCTGCGTTGCTCGGTCTGGGAGGGGTTTCATCGACAGCACTTCCTGTGCTGGCGATGAAAGCTTCGCCTTTCCTGGCTCGCCCCTGCGGGCCTTGACCTCACAGCCCTGCGCTACTCGGCGCTGCCGACGGGGAATAACTTCTACACCAACCTGCGGCGCAATGCCCTTCGGTTATTGCGCCCTACGAGCTGACTTGGTTTTTTGCAAGGTATTCGCTGCAGGTGGTTTAGTCGTTTTGTGTGGCTGCGCCACAGTTTATTTAGAGCGGGGTTCCGCGCCCGCAGCGCAGGTCCCTTTCTTTGCTCGCCCAAAGAAAGGGACGAAAGAAAGTGCGCCCTACGCGGGCTGCCGATGGGTTTGAACTTCTCACCCAACCAGTGAAGGTGTGGTGCCGGCGACCATTATTTGGCGGAACGATTGAAAAGACGTTTGAAAAGGAGTTCCGCGGCAGAGCCGGCAAGATAGTACAGCGCTGCATTGGTGATCAGTGCCGGGATGATGAACTCCCAACGCCGCACGGGATCCGGTATGTAGTTGAATTGGCCGGAAAACGGGAGCCAGTAAAGGTATCCCGCCGGAACGAATGCAGGCAGCGCAATCAGATCACACATCCAGTCGCTGCTGCAGGTCAAAGCAACAAAGAACATCGCCGTTGCGGCGATGACATACAGCCCGGCGAAAACCAATCCTGTCTTGGACCTCCTGATCATTGCTTTAGTGGCACCACCTGTATCTTCTAATGGAAAAACCGGGTCAGAGAGCAGTCCCTGCCAATATTGGAGTATGTTCCTCTCTGAGTTGGTTTTTTGAAAGGTATTCGTTGCAGGCTGTTTAGTTGTTTTGTGTGGCGCAGCCACACAAAAACCTAAAAGAAAGTCCCATCAATTGGCGAAGACGTACTCGCAAATCGCTTGCGCGGGATTCTCTCCGCCAGCCCGCGTAGGGCGCAATCTCATTGCGCCGCATGTTGGTGTTGAATTACCCCCCGTCGGCAGCGCCGAGTAGCGGAGGGCTGTGAGGATCAGGCCCGTCAGGGGCGAGCCAGGGATGGCGAGCTTTCATCGTCAGCACAGGAAGTGCTGTCGATGAAACCCCTCACAGATCGAGCAACGCAGGGAACCACTCGCAGAGTGGCGCGGCCGTTGGGTGTCATTTCTTTTGGCTACTTTTCTTTGGACAAGCAAAGAAAAGTAGTCCGACTTCGGGGGCGGACTCCCCGATTTAATTCACTGTGGCACAGCCACACAACCAATCAAAAGAAAGTCCCATCAATCGGCGAAGACGCACTCGCAAACCGCTTACGTGGAATCCGCCCGGCAAGAAACGCCTCGCGCCCCGCCTCGATCGCCTTCTTCATCGCCGACGCCATCAACACCGGATTTTTCGCCCCGGCAATCGCCGTATTCATCAACACCCCATCGCATCCCAACTCCATGGCAATCGCCGCATCCGATGCGGTGCCGACACCGGCGTCCACCAGGATCGGTACATTGGCGTTTTCAACGATGGTGAGGATGTTGTAGGGATTGCGGATACCGAGCCCCGAGCCGATGGGGGCGGCGAGCGGCATCACCGCGCAACAGCCGATCTCTTCGAGACGCTTGGCGATGAGCGGGTCGTCGCTGGTGTAGACCATGACGTCGAAATCCTCTTTGACCAGGATCTCGGCCGCTTCCAGGGTGGCGGTGATGTCGGGAAACAGCGTCTTCTGGTCGCCCAGCACCTCGAGTTTCACCAGCTTGTGGCCGTTGAGCAGTTCGCGCGCCAGGCGGCAGGTGCGTACCGCATCCTCGGCGGTGTAGCAGCCGGCGGTGTTGGGCAGGATGGTGTACTTGCTCGGCGGCACCACGTCGAGCAGGTTGGGTTCGTTGGGATCCTGACCGATGTTGGTGCGGCGGATGGCGACGGTGATGATCTCGGCGCCGCTGGCTTCGGTGGCGCGGCGGGTCTCCTCGAGATCCTTGTACTTGCCGGAGCCGACCAGCAGCCGGGAGGTGTAGGTCTTGCCGGCGATGACGAGGGGTTTGTCCTCTGCAGTGTGGCTCATGGTTGCGGTGTCTCTTCGGTTGAATGCGTTGCAGGAGTTCGTTCGCGGGACCAGCGGTTGCGGCTCACCCGCCGCCGATCGCACGCACGATTTCGATCGTGTCGCCCTCCTGGAGGGCATGCGTCGCGTAGCTGCTGCGCGGCACGATCTCGCGATTGATCTCCATGGCCAGGCGCTTGTCGGCAAGCCCGAGGAGCTCGATGAGTTGTTGCGCGGTCGACTGGTCGGCTACCTCGCGGGGTTCGCCGTTCAGGGTGATCTTCATCGGTGGATACGGGGGTAACGCCTAACGGTTATACGGTACTTGAAGGGAAGGGATTGTACACCACAATGCCCAGCCGGGGCGGCCCGGTCAGGTCGTCGTGGGTTGTGAGGTCGCGCCCGCCTGCGCGTTGGCCTCGCACTCCAGGAAGATGCGTTTGTCGCATTGGTGGCACGCACTCCAGTCGACACCCGCGGTAGCGGTGGCCAGGGCATCGGCCTTGCTGAGGAACACCTTGTCGGGGCCGATCTCGGCGAGGGCGCCGCTCTTCTGCAGCACTTCGTACACCTGGGGTTTGACATTGCTGAGGATGAGACTGCCCTTGCGTGTCTTGCGGCGCCGGGCTTCGCGTGCCAGCAGGTCGGCCCCCGACAGGTCGATGAAATTGATGCCGGTGGCGATGATCAGCAGGTGCCTCTGGTCGGCGCTGGCCCGTTCGATCTGGCGCAGGCACTCCTGGACATGGCTGACCGAGCCGAAGAAAAGAGAACCGTCGATGCGGATGATCTTCAGCTGGGGGCACTCGGCCAGCGAGCTGTCGGTGACGAAGGCGCGCTTGCGGTCGTTGGCGTTGGGCGTGCGGGCCACGATCCTGGGTTTGGAGGTGCGGTTGAGATAGAGCACCAAGGACATGAGAACACCCAGATAGATGGCGAACTCCAGCTCCAGAAATATGACCGCGAGGAAGGTGGAGACGAGTATCACCGTCTCCTCACGACTGGCTTTGAGGATGTGTTTGATGGCCTGAAAATCGATCAAGCCCCAGGCCACCAGAAAGAGAATACCCGCCATGGCGGCATTGGGCAGATAGGCCACCAGCGGTGCTACCAGCAGCACGATCACAATCAGCAGCAGACCGGCGAACACCGCGGCGAGCGGCGTCTGCGCACCTGCCTGGTAGTTGACGCCGCTGCGGTTGAACGAACCGGTGGCGACGTAGCCGGAGAAGAAGCTGCCGAAGATGTTCGACAGCCCCTGACCGATGAACTCCTGATTGCCATCCAGCGATTGATTGCTGCGCATCGCCAGCGAACGCCCGATGGAGACCGCCTCGGTGAGTGCGAACAACGTTACCGCCAGTGCCGTGGGCGCCAGTTTTTTGATGTCGGATAAGTCGAAATCGGGTGACGAGAGCGGCGGTAGCGAGCGGGGCAGCGCGCCTACCGTCTGGATCTGTGTGGCGGCCTGGCCGCCAAAGAACAGATTCAGCACTACCGCGGTGAGGCTGCCGATCAGCAGCGCGGCAATCATGTAGGGAAAGCGCGGCAGGAATTTTTTGAACAGGATACCGGCGGTCAGCGTCACCAACCCCACGGCCGTGACGTAGATGTTGATCTCATCGATATGCTGGCCGAAGTGGTAGAGGATGTCGTAGACATGCTCGCCCTGTGCCTGCGGGTCGCCCGTGAAGTTCTTGATCTGCTTGGCGGCGATCAGCAGCGCGGCGCCCGCCGTGAAGCCCACCACCACGGAGTGGGAGATGAAATTGACCAGCGCCCCCATGCGTGCAAGTCCCAGCGCCAGCTCGATGACACCGACCATGAAGGTAAGCATCAGCGCGAGCTGCACGTACTCCGCCGTCCCCGGCTGGGCATGCACCGACAGCGAGGATAAGAGCACGATGGAGGCCGCCGTCGTCGGTCCCGAGACCAGGTGCCACGATGACCCCCACAGCGCCGCGATGATGGCGGGAATCATGCCGGCGTAGAGACCGTACTCTGGCGGCATGCCGGCGATGGTGGCGAAGGCGACGCCCTGGGGCAGTACGACGATGGCGCCGGTGAGGCCCGCGGTCAGATCGCGCCGCGCCGAGTCGGGAGTGACCATCGGCCACCAGCGCAGCATCGGCAACAGCCGATAGAGCCACAGCGGGCAGCTGATCTGGCGTCCGGCGGTGAACATCTAGCGCACGGATCCGGGGAAGTGTGTGGTTCGAGCCGAGACCAGGTCAGGGGAGGCGGCAGGCACGGCTCGCAGCTGCCGAACAGGCGGCCTTGGGGCGGTGCACAACAGACGTCGTGGATATCGGTTCATCGGTACGAGAGGGCCGTAATCCTATCACAGCGCGGCCTGCCACGGGTCGATACCAAATGGGATAGATTGGACGCGGGCCCCTGGAGGTCGTTGCGATTTCGCGAAATATCGCACTAGAATGAGGGTCAATTCGGGTAAAAAACCAAGGTATCCCGATCCCGTGACGAGGTGGGCGCAGCCATGACTGATCACTGGACAAAAGACGTTATTACTCCCTCCCAGGTCGGCACCCTTTACGAGCTGTTTCGTGAACGGGTGCGCCGCACGCCGGATTCCATCGCCTATCGACAATACGACCGCACCCGCAAGGAGTGGGAAGCATTCTCCTGGCAGCAGGTGGCCGCCGAGGCGGCGCGCTGGCAGCAGGCGCTGCGCAATGAAGGCCTCAAGGAGGGCGATCGCATCGCGGTACTGATGCGCAACTGTGTCGACTGGGTGGCCATCGACCAGGCGGCGCTGGGCCTGGGGCTGGCGGTGGTGCCGCTCTACCTCGATGACCGCCCTGACAGCGTCGCCTATATCGTGGGCGACGCCGGAGCGCGGTTGCTGGCGGTTCAGGATGCCGGTATCTGGCGCAAACTGGCGCCGGCACTCGACAAGGGGAATGCGCAGCTCGGTTGCATCGTGATTCGCGGCGAAGGCGACAAGGCGGGTCCCAAACTGCACGACAAGGAGCGCTGGAGCTCCGACTGGCTGCCCCCCGGCGCTGGCGATCTGGCCGACTACAAGGGTGATCCCCATGCGCTGGCCTCTATCGTCTATACCTCGGGTACTACCGGCAAGCCCAAAGGCGTGATGCTGAGCCACAACAACATGTTCTCGGTGGCCGCGGCCGCGCTGACCATCATCGATGTCTACAAAGAGGATACTTTTCTTTCGTTCCTGCCGCTCTCTCACACCTTGGAGCGTACTGCCGGTTATTACCTGCCGATCATGACGGGCTCCACGGTGGCCTACTCGCGCTCGATCCTGGAGCTGGCGGATGACCTGGCCACGGTGAAGCCGACCGTGATGATTGCGGTGCCGCGCATCTTCGAGCGCGTCTACGGCAAGATCGAGCAGCAGATGAGCAAGAAGCCGCCCATCGCGCGCAAACTCTTCCACCTGGCGGTGAAGGTGGGTTGGCGGCGCTTCCAGGTCGAGCAGGGGCGCGCGAGCTGGACGCCCGCCTTGCTGCTCTGGCCGCTGCTGCGGCAACTGGTGGCCGAGAAGATCACCAGCAAGCTCGGTGGACGGCTGCGGCTGACCGTGAGCGGTGGTGCGGCGCTGCCGCTGCCGGTGGCGCGGCTCTTCATCGGGCTTGGCGTCAACATCCTGCAGGGCTACGGCTTGACCGAAACCAGTCCGGTGATCAGCGTCAACACCTGTGAGAAGAACGATCCGGCCAGCGTCGGTCTGCCCCTGCCGGGCATCGAGGTACGCATCGGCAATCAAAACGAGCTGCAGGTGAAAACACCAGGCTGCATGCTCGGCTACTGGCACCAGGAGGGTGCAACGGCGGCCGTCATCGGCGCCGACGGCTGGCTGCACACCGGTGATCAGGCCACCCTCAAGGACGGCTTCGTCTACATCACCGGCCGCATCAAGGACATCCTGGTGCTCTCCAACGGCGAGAACGTGCCACCCGGTGATCTGGAGGCGAGCATCTGTCTCGACTCGTTGTTCGAACAAGTGCTGGTGATGGGCGATGCACGCCCCTATCTCACCGCAATCTGCGTGCTCAACCGCGAGGGGTGGGATGCGCTGGTTACCGCCGCAGGGCGCGATCCCAACGAAGAGGGGCTGCTGCAGGATTCCGATCTCAACCGCCTGGTCCTCAACCGTATCGGCGATTGTCTGAAGGATTTTCCCGGTTACGCCAAGGTGCGGCGCGCCATACTCACTTTGGAGCCGTGGACCGTGGAGAGCGGCCTGCTCACCCCGACACTGAAGACCAAACGCAAGGCGATCTTCGAGCATTACGCACCCCAGATCGAAGCCATCTACTCCAAGGGTCCGGCCAAAGCGCACGCGGCCTGAGTGCAAATCCGTTCCTGCCCGCAGCGCCCGCCTGGTGCGGGCGTTTTCTCACTGATGATGAAATATCGGGACCAATGGCCCACCCTTTGAACTGACCAGGATCGGAGTCCGACTCACTAAGGGGACATCAATGGCAGCAACAGAGGAAGCCGGACAATGAAAATCTCCAAACTCATCGGAACTCTGGGGCTGGTGGGCCTCTTTGCAGTGTGGACAGGCGCAGCGCACGCTCAACGTGGGGAGTATGGAGCTGCACCGCTGACCCAACTCACCGACTATGGTCCAAAGCCGGCGATACTGGGGCAACCGGCGTACCTGGTGGGCCGGGGTTTCGGCAGCGACCCGAGGCGGTTCCGGCTCGAGTGGGGCAGCTACGAACGCCTCGGTGTGGTACTCGGAACACTGGGTCCGATGCAGATCACGCGCTGGACCGATACGCGCATCGACTTTCGTCTACCGGCCGAGATCACCGCAGCCGGCACCTATTGGATACACCTGCGCCCGGTGCGTACCGCCGCACCTTCCGGTACCGGAGTCTTGAGCACGGACAACTGGCTGGGCGGTGTCACTCTGGAAGTGGCGTTGCCGCGCCCCACTATCAGCGGCTATGCGCGTGCCGACATCTGCCCCACGGAGCCGCTCAGCATCCGCGGCAGTAACTTCACCCGCATACGCAATGCCTTTCTGGTGGCCATCGTGACGCGACCGGATACGCCGGGTGCCCGCGATAACGGCCTGGTGCTGAACACCGAGGTGGTGCGCAGTTGGAGCGACAACCGCATCGACATCCAATTGCCCACCAACATCCGCGCCCGTTTTTCTCCCGGTTATCACTATCGCGTCGACCTGATGACCCACGCTGCCGACGGACGATCCTTGCGTACCATGGCGCGCGGACCCGACGCACAGTTCCGCCGGGATTGCGGAACCGCGGGCCAGGCGCGCGTGGGTGGCGATTACCTGCAGCCTCGACTACCTGTTGCACGCACAGAGCTGACCTTCGACTTCGCCCCTGCCCGCTCGCCCGTCAAATTGGGCAGCGACATCCTCTTTGGCGGTACCTTTGTGGTGAGCGATGCCGAGTTGTTGCGACAAATCCGTGCACAGCCGCTGGTGGTGGAATGGCGCATCGTCAAGCGCGGGACCGCCATCGCCGTGCTGCAGGGATCGGTCAAGGTGCGCGGACCGCGCACCCCGCTGCTGGCCCGCACGCGGCCGGCCGAGATCGGCGAGTACGAGCTTGTCTTCAACATGCCCGCTCTGCCGCGCGGCTTGGAACTGAGTGCGCGGCATGCGGAGCGCAACCGCATTGAGGTCTTCTCGCTGGCTCCGGTGCAAATCAACAAGCCGCTACCCAGGCAGCAGCGCAACACCCGGTTGCCGGCTCCTCAGTTGATCCGCTGATGCACGGGTCCCGGGATAGCTCCGGAGCCGCTCAGCGAACCGCAGGGGCGTGGACGCGGCTTTTCCTTCTCTGCCTCAGGTACCTTAGAATCGGGTCAGGCGCCGGTTGGCGTTGTACCAGTTGCGGTTCCCCGAGTGAAAGGAAGAGGCATTGAATATCGAACAGTTCATGGCGGGCTACAAGGCAGCGTGGGAACAGCGAGACGAGCATCAGCTGTGCGCGTTGTTTGCCGCCGATGGCGTCTATCACAACACGCCGTTTGCCGCGCAGAGCGGGCACGCCGCCATTGCCGAATACTGGCAGCGCGTCAAATTGCAGGAAGATATCCATCTCGATTACGAAATTCTGGCCACGACCACGAAGGGTGGAATCGCCCATTGGCACGTGACCTATCAGGTGGCTTCCGAGGAGCTGTTTCAGATCTGGGCGCAATCCACGGGCACCACTCTGCTGGCGCGTAAACCGGGAGATCCCCTGCCGCGATTGATACTCGACGGAATACTGGTGGCGGAGTTCGACGACAGTGGTCTTTGCAAGACTACGCGCCTGTGGTGGCACAGCATCGTTGAAGGTTCTAGAACATAGAGTAAACAGCGTGCGCCGTTGTTTTCTCCCTGGCGGTATCACTGCGCACGACTAGAGAGCAATGGCCAACACCCCAATCCACTACACCGGCATGCCGCTCGATCGGGCGGCGATGCTGCGCACCGATCCACACTGGGTGCGCAGCATCGTCAATCATGCCGAAGCCCGGTTCCTGCCTTTGTGGCGCAACCGCATTCTGATCCGCGCGGCGCAACCGCCCGCTGCCACCGAGCCGGTCGTGATAGCGCGCGACGAGGCGGACTGGCTGATCGGCGCGGCGTCCGAGTTGGTACTGCTGGGGTTGGAAGGCGAGCGCCCGGTATTTGCCGCCGACCTCACCCCGCACGACGAAGCGCAGCTGGCTGGTTTGCCGGGCGAGTGTGAGTTCATCGATCTGCGCAGGATCGGTCCACTGCTGGCGCCGGATCACGCGGCGCTGCTGGCCTACGCGCGGGGCCTGCTCTACTGGCATCGTCACTATGGTTTCTGCGCGCGCTGCGGCGGTCCCACCGAGAGCTGTAACGGTGGCTATTCGCGCAGCTGCATCAATCCCGATTGCGCCACGCGCAGTTTTCCGCGCGTCGATCCGGCGGTGATCATGCTCGTCGAACATCGTCCCGGTGACGGCACGCAACCACGCTGTCTGTTGGGCCGGCACAACCGCCTGCCGGCGGGCATGTACTCGACCCTGGCCGGTTTCGTCGAGCCCGGCGAAAGTCTGGAGGAGGCGGTGGCCCGCGAGGTGCTTGAGGAGGTGGGTATCGAGGTGAGCGAGGTGCATTATCAGGGTTCGCAACCCTGGCCCTTTCCCGCTTCCATCATGCTGGGTTTTCGCGCCCGCGCCGTGACCACCGAGATTTGCGTGGATGGAGATGAACTGGAGGAAGCGCGCTGGTTCAGTGTCGATGAGGTCAGGGCGTTCGGGGAGTGGTGGGACGGGCAGTCGAAGCAGAGCATCCCACGCGCCGATTCCATTGCGCGTTATCTCATCGAGTCGTGGGCGGCAGAGGTGGAGTAGGTGCGGGTTGCGGCCTTGACGTTGACCGCGACTGAAGTCGCTCCTACAGGCGAACGGCAGGGATGGTAGGAGCGGTTTTAACCGCGAACAGCAAGGCCGGTTTTCAACGACGGTCTAGACAGAAGCCGCCCATCCACAAGACACGCCGTCAAAACCACTGCATCGAGCTGCGCACCCGCTGTTCGACATCGCTGATCATGGGCTCGCCCTTGTGGCCGATGATGGCGACAGTGCCTTTGGATTCGGGCCAGATCATGCCTTCCATGGACGGGCTGTCGATGCTGCGACGATCCTTGACCTTCTTGTCCATGAGATAGATCACCGTCACCGCGCCCATCTTGCCCGGGAACACCAGAATAGCGGCAGTCGAGCCGTTGATGGTCTTGGCTTCGCAGTAATTGATCTGCCCCATCTCGCCAACCTTCTTCAGGCCCACGGTCTGCATCAGGGCGTGCAGATTCTGCTGGATATTGGGGTCGATTTCGTTGTTGACCACCATCTCGTCGTACATCGGCAGGGTGTCGTTGAGGGCGACGACAATACGCTGTTCAAGCACCGTGCTAGGGTCGCGGCCCAGGTAGCTGACACCCACCAGGCCCACCACCAGCAGAACGCTGGCGGCCATGGCCATCCAACGCGGTACCAGCGGGCGCGTCTGCGGGGCTTGTTCCTTGCGGACGCTGTCAATCGCCACGACTTTGCTGCCCTCTTCCTCGTCGCGCAGCGTGATGGCGTGGCGCGCCATGATGCGGTCGGCAAGACCTTCCGGTGCCGGGATGTCGGCCGCTTCGTGCAAAAAGGCTTCGAACTGCGGATCGCGTTCGATCTCCCGCGCCAGTTCCGCGGCGCTGATCTCTTCGGCGTTTCGAGTATCGTTGCTGTTCATGGTCACTGCTCGCTCATGGCCGGGCTGGTGTCTTCGTCTCCCTCCAACATCGCCCGGAGTTTCTGTCGTGCCCTGAAGAGCCGGGTCATCACCGCGCCGGGCTTCAAGCCCATCTGTTCTGCGATCTCCTCGCTGGTGAACCCGCCGATCACTTGCAGGATCAGGGGTTCGCGGTAATCCTCGGGCAACTTCGCCAGGGCCCTGCGCAGCACGAACGCCTCGGTGCTGGTGTCGTAATCCCTGCCGCCTTCCACGCCGCCGAAATCCACGTCGTCGATCATGTCCAATCGCTTGCGCTCGTACTGGCGGGCGTTCTCGCGGCGTACGATGGTAAACAGCCAACTCTTGGCGGAGCTTTGCTCCTGCAGGCTGTCGAAGGCTTTCCAGGCACGCAGGAAGGTCTCCTGCGCCAGCTCTTCAGCCATGCTGCGGTCCCTGCAGAGCCAGAAGGCGTAGCGGTAGACGTCTGCCGACAGCTCGCGGACCATCTTTTCGTAGCGTTCCTTGGTCGCCTTTTCCGCCTGAGTCATCTTTGCCTTCACTCGATTAGACCGGAGGGTGGGCAAAATCATTACAGAACTCAGGCACTTTGGCCAATCGGGAGCTTGGCGGTGGTGACCGTGCTGTGAGTCAGCGGACAGTCACACTCACGACGGGCGATGGCGGGCCGAGCGTGCCCTGGGCGCTGCGCCAGCGGAGGCGGTACTCCGCTTTGCCCTGGTGCGGGTGGGCATCCACCATCTCGTTGCCGGTGCCGGCTGCCGCTACGTGGCGCCAACGGGCAGCGCCTGCGGAACGGGCCTCCAGCACCACTTCGTGATCGGCGGGTGGGGCGGTGAAACCGATGACCACCCGCGCGAAGGGTTGCGCCTCATAGCGGGCCTTGGGTTGCGGCGGTGCCTTGGCGAGTGCCGCGCCGACGCGCAGGCTCACCGCCTCACCCGGATCACTGCGATTGCCGGCGGTATCGAGGGCCACCAGCCGGTACCAGTAGGTCTCGCCGGGCAGCACCCAGGTGTCGCGCCATTCCCGGGCATCGCCGGGCAGCGGATCGCCGATCACCAGGCCGGGATCGTCGGGGCCGCCGCGCAGCACCAGGATCTGTGCGGTCTGGTCTGCGGGTGCTGCGGGATGAAAGTGCAGCAACACAGCGCCGTCGTCGCTTTCCGCGCCGGTGATCGCGGGCGCTGCTGGTGGTTGGGTGTCGGGCGTATCGACCACTACCGGTTTGCCGACGGGACCGACCACGTCACCCCAGGCGACAGCGCTGACCCGATACTCCAGGCGCAGGCCATTCATGGGGCCGAGATGATCGTCCAGCCGTGGCTCCTGGATCAGCAGATTGCCCAGCGCCTGCCAGGCTCCGCCCTGCGCGCGGCGTTCCACCTGGTAGCCGAAAGCGCCGGGCGTCGGGTCCCAGGTGAGGCGCACGCGGGTGTGGCCGGCCTCGGCCTTGAGTCCGCTCGGGGCGGGCGGTGCATCGGCCTGCTGTCGTGCCAATGTGGCGGCCCCCGGTTCGCCGACGGTGCCGCGCGGATTAACGGCGCGGACGCGATAGTAGAGCGCGGCCGACCGCGCGGGCGGCGTATCGCGATAGCGGGTCTGATCGCTGGGGACGCCGCTGGGTGTCAGCACCTCGTAGGGTCCGCCCAGAAGATGGGAGCGTTCAACGACATAGCCGGTGGTGTTGGGGCTGGCATTGGCCTGCCAGCGGATTTCGATCCCCTCCCTGGCGGCGCTGGCCGTGATGCCGGCAGGTGGATTGAGTGCGCTGTGATCCGGCACGAACAGCTTCAGGCTCGCCGCCTGACTGCGCCGTCCCAGCGCGTCGATGGCGTACACCTGGTAACGCACCTCGGTCTCGACCGGGGGTGCCGTGTCGGCAAACGCCGATCGATCGGCGGGCCAGGCGGTTCCAAGGATCAGTGGCTGGGGGGTCAGTGTGGCAGCGTCGCCCTCGCTCTCGCGTTCGATGTGATAGGCGAGTACCGGCAACAGATGCTGCTCGGGGCCCTGCCAGAAGAGTCTCACCCCTTGGGCATCGCTCTCAGCCCGCAGCTGCGCAGGCGGAGTGTGCAGCGGGGTGGCCCTGGCCAGGTCGATGGGATGGGTCTCCAGGTAGCTGCCGTCGGGTTTGCCGTTGTGATCGAGGCCGCGTATGAAGAATCCCGTCGCGCGGCGCTCGAGACCCTTGAGTTCGGTCGCCAGTCCCAGGGCCTGCGCAAAATCCCAGTTGCCCAATGCGCGGATGCCGAGCGCGATCGCGCTGCCCATGGAGGTGTTCGGCTTGTTGCCGGACTGGGCCAGACGCCCGATCTCGTTTTGATCCTCCCGGGTGAGCCGTTGCGTTGCGCTGCGATTGGTCCCGGGATGGAGGCGCTCGACGAGTACCCGCCCGCGGTCGTCTTCCAGGCGAAAGCCTCCGTCGCGCCAGCGCTCGGGCGGCACCCACCACAGTATCTGCAGCCCGCCTTTGCCGTCGGCGGCCAGGTAGACCTGCGACGCGGAGGTCTGCGCCTGCGTCGCGCCGGCGATAATCAACCCCAATAAACAGACCAGCCATTTAGCGCGCATCATCAACAGAATCCAAAGCAGGATTTAACGGCATTCCAGGCTCCTTCCGCGGCACTGCCGATCCCCTTCATTAGGTTCCCGGCACCTTTCACAATCGCTGCACCGGTCTCTCCCCAGCTGCAGAAGCTGCCGGAAATACCCGGTTTGGGAGCGGGAAGCACCGTCATACTGACTGTGAGCTTGCCGATGGGGCAGCCGTTGAGGCTGAAGCCGAACCCCAACTCGGGTGAGGGACCGGCAACGGTCATATCCGCGCCGACGCTGAGCGAGAGGCAGCCGCCGCCGAGGCAGCCGTTGGCCGCAACGTTGACTTTGTTCTTGGCGGTGGCCTGGGGCTTGGGGGTAATGGTGACGTCGGCCTGCACCTTGCCGCTGACGTTGGCGCAGGTGCCGCTGTTGCAGTCGATGTCCGGGAAACGGGCGTCGGCCTTGGCGCCGACCCGTAATCCTTCGTCGCGGCCCAGATTCAACCACACGCCGCCATTGATCAGTTTGGCCACCTCGCCCTGAACCGGATTGGCCGCGGTGCCGGCATAAAGGTGCCAGTCACCGCTGTCCTCGAAGTGCGCCTGCAGGGCGCCGGGGTTGGCCTTGACGCGGCCGAACCCGCCCAGGAAGTTCTGCTCGCCGCCCATCTCGGCGTGGAAGATACCGCTGCCGTAACCCAACGATCCGTTGATGGGTGCCGAGCCGCCGTGATTGCTCGACAGCAGCCACAAGCCGAAGTCCATCTTCAGGGCCGGGTTCTTGGGATCGACGTTGAAGTAGCCCTTCATCGTATAGGCAAAGCCGGCGTCGAAAGCCGAACCCATGGTGACGTTGGCGCCGTAGACGCTGTTGCCGGTGGCCTTGGGGATCACGTTGGCGAGGTTGTGGCTCAGCGAACCGGGTTCGACGTTGTAGCCCAGCCCGCCGCCGAGCCCGTAGAGACTGAGCAGATTGGGCACCATGGTGATGCCCGGGGGCGGGATGTTGTAGACCAGCACCGCCGCCCAGTAGTCGTTGCTGCCGAAGTAGCCCAGCTCGAAGGCGCCCGTCACCGGCAGCGCCGCGCTCTTGAAAAAGTCCATGTTGGTGGTGCCGCGATAGATCACCTGCTTGGTGGCGGCGTGGGCGGGGGTGACCCAACTCAACGGCGCGGGCGGATCGATGGCCGCGGAGGTATTGGCACCACTGCCCATATACTCGGGAAAGATGGTGCCCTTGGTGATGGTGTCGGTCTTGGGGAAGGCGAAGGTTATGGGCACTTTGCCTACCACCGGGCCACTGCCGGAGTAGGTGCCGGCGCTGGATTCCGTGATGCGGTAGCTGATCGGCATGTCCTTCGCCTCCAGCGCCTTGGAGAGCTTCAGGTCCGCCACGAAATCGAAATGGAGCCGTTCGCTGGTGCTGGCGGGTGCGCTCACCTTGGCCGATTTGAGGGTGACCGGTCCCTGGGCGATGAAGCCGCTGGTGCTGGTCAGCGTTGCACCCTGCGGACCATTCGGAAGGTAGGCCCTGCCGTCCATACCGAACAGCAGCCCGGTGAGCCACACATCCTTGGCGAAGGTCTTGTCGGCGCCGGCGAAATCGAAGCGTGTGTCGGAGGTCACCGCCCAGCCGATGCCGGGTTTTTGCGTCAGGGCGAGGTTGGTCGCCTCCAGGGTGATCGGACCGTTGGTCACCGGGGCCGCCTGGCCTGTGAGCGCCAAAGTGACGGTGCCCGCGCCCTGACCGGCATTGAAGACCGGATCGCCGCTGCCTTTCAGTTCAGCGTTGATCCACGGCACCGTGACACGCAGATTTTTATAGGTGGCCTTGAGCTTGCCGCCGCCGGCCTGCACCGCGATGTTGTCCCAGGCGATCTTGCCTTTGTCGAGCGCGGTCTGGAAGGCACCGAGATTACCGGTGCCGCACACGCCATTGGCATCGATGCCCCAGTTGCTGACCTTGGCGGTGGGGGTGCCCTTGAGGCCAAAGTCGAAGGCGGTCAGGGTGGCCTGCTCACCGAGGTGTACGCCGAGGAAAGCCGCCCCCGCGCCACTGGCGCAGGCGCTGTCGGTCCCGCTCCCCTCCGTGAGGCTGAGATCCAGCGCGACCTTGTCGGGATCGATGCGGTAGCCGCCGAGATAGAGCAGCGTGTCGGCCATCGGCAGTGCCGCCGCGTACCAGTCGCCCGCGGGTGAGAGCGTGCCCTTGACGTTCTGCCAGGCGGGCGCTTTGCCCGCTTGCGCCTCCAGCAGTTCGGGGTGGGTGAGCCGCGCGTTGAGCCAGGCATCGACACCGACTCCCGCCTTGCCCTGGAGCTTCGCCACCGAAGCCTTCAGCGCCGGCAGGGGCAGGTCGGTCAGACCGGTGTTGGTGATGGCGAACTCACCTGTCTCGACGGTGACGCCGTCGGGTTTCAGTTTCCACTCCTTGAAGGTGATCGGCACCGGCCACTGTTTGACGGCATCGCCCCCGCTCGGCAGTTTCACCAGTAGCATGCCTGAGCCGGAGTAGCGTCCGTTGCTTTCGGTGACCTTGGGTTGGCCCCCCGGCGCCTGCAGTCCTGCCACCGTGAACGAACCGCCCGGCACCGGGAACTCGAAGGTGCAGGCCTGCTTGGCGTCCGCCCCGACCACCAGATAATCGAGCGGCTGCGAAACCACATAGCCGGGTGGCTCTTTCTTTGGCCCCAGTTTCCCCGCCGCCGGGAGGGTGGCATCGCTCAGGGTGGCGGCGACACCGGGCTGCAGCGAGAGCGCTGCTACCTGTATCGGTTTTGGGATCGGCTCCGCCGTCAGCGCCAACTGCCGCAGCGGTTCGTTGAGATAGCTCACCACACCGACACCTTGTTGTGGCACCTTGTGCGGTGACAGCACACCGATCTTCGGCGCGTTTTTGAATTGGCCGGCGAGCGCTCTGGCCAGCCCGGCATTGGCCGGTTGCCCGTTGGCGCCAAAGGCGGCGGTCAACGTGTCATAGAGGTTGTTGCGCTTGGGTTCGGGGATCACCTCCGCCTCCACCCGGAGCGTGCGTTTGCCCAGCGTGGACAGGCCTATGGGAGGCGAGGGGAGTCCGGATTCCACATCCACCCTGGGTGGCGCAACGGGGGTCAGATCAAACCAGCTCTTCTTGCCCGCCAGCTTGGCGAGGTCTTCCTGGCTGCGCGGCTGGGAGGGGCCGAAGACCCGCTCGTCCTCGCCGATGGCAACGCCGTCCAGCAGCCAGCGCAGCCGCGCCTTGCCCTGTCCGGAGTAGCGCACCGCTGCCTCGGCCGTCAGTTCCGAGCTGCAGGTGGAAAAGGTGGGTAGATCGCCGAAGGAGAGCTGAGGTTTCGGTTGCGCCTGCAGCATGTTACCCGCACTGGGTGCGGCGGACAGCGTCGGCTTGGCGGCGTTCACGGCGGGTTTCTGCCGGGCGCCCACTTTTGTCGCGCCCTTGGCCGATTCCTGCTGCCCGGCGAAGCCGTCGATGCCGATCTCCACCAACTGCAGCGGACCGTAGCTGGCCGGGTCGGTGCGCGGTTCGATGCGTACGTTGCGGCAGAAGGTCATGAAGGCGCGATCCGCCACCGCCTTGGACCACTTCATCTGCTCCTTGCCGGTGTGGGACCCTGGTGTCAGCGCAGCGACCTGGGCATAGAGGCTCAGATCCTTGTCGATCGCCTGTGCCGCAGCCACTTGCCCGCCGCCCTGCACGTCCTTCGCCGAGAGTTGATAGACGCGTATGGTGTAGGGTCCGGTGCCCGCATAGCTGTGCTGGTGGCCCTCGCCCAGCGAGAGCGTATCGCCCGCCGCGTAACTGCCGGCGCTGCCGATCTGGGTCATGGCCAGGGGAGTTACGGTGCCGTCGCCCCAATCGACGAAGAGGTTGTCGAACTGCCAGGTGGTGGCGACGACCTGAGTCTTTTGGGTGACTGGATTTTTGAAGCTCGTCTGCTGGGTCTCGGGGTGGCTGGCGTAGGGACTGTTGTTGAGCTTGAAGGTGCCCTTGAGGCGGAAGCGGTCACCGACGTGACCGTCACCGGCCTCCACCACAATGGAACTGCCCTGTTGCTTCGCGCCCTTGTCCAGATTGGTGAGGCTGAGCGAGCCCTGTTCGCTGCCGCAGCCGAGTCCGGTGGGCGGACTGGGTGTCGCCAGAGGCCAGCGTTCCGAAAGTGCCACTTCGGTTTCGACGAAGCCTTGACCCAGTTTGGGTGTTTGCGCGTCGCTCTGCGTCGCAGGGGCCGCCTGTTTGGCGGCGGCAACCAGAATTGGTTCGTCCACCAACGCCGTTTTCACCACGCCCGAGGCGTGGTACCTGCGGTAGCCCGCCACCTCCCAATGCAGGGTGGCGCTGGTAAAGGCTGTGTTCACCAGATCGGCCGCGGAGGGCATCGCGCCCCCAGCCGGGCTCACGCCTTGCACGGGGATATTTTGTTGGAACGCGCCCGCGCTTTGCTGCATCTGTCCCGTAGAGGTTGGCGGCGCATGTTTCAGCAGTTCGGCGAGCAATGCGGCATCGGGCCGGAACCAGGTGGGCAGGACCGGAATGGGTTTGCCGAATAGCTTGTGCTCCGTGACTTCGATGCGTCGTCTGGCGGCCAGTTTGCCCTTGGCGTAGAAGCGGATTTCGAACCACTCCGAGGTGCCCGGATTGGTCTCCTTCCAACTGAACAGGGCCTCGTCGTGCAGCAGTGGCACGTCGGCCTTGTAGATGGGGGTTGGCTCGGTGAGCGGTTTACCCGTGATCGGGTCCTTTATCGGCGCCTGCGAGCCGATCTGCTGGCGCCATTGGGGAGCCTGAAGGTCGATGCGCCCCTTGAGGATATCGGTGATATCGAGCTTGGGCAGTTTGAGTTTTACCAGCTGCGGTTTTGGTTTCTTGGTCGCTGCGGCGAGCACGGCAAACTGCGCCGGCTGCTGCACACCGGCGCTCCCTTTCTTTACGGATGCAGTTATCTTGCGGGTGCCCGCCGTGGCCTGTTTGTCCACTTTCACGGTTGCCTGAAGTTTGTTGCTGCCTGCACTGATCAGTGGGCCCTGCACTTGGATGCCGTTGCCGAAATCAAGCAGCAGCTGGTTGCTGAGGTGCTGACCTTCCAGCGTTACCGCGTAGCTTTTTCCCGCCGTCATTTTGCTCGGCGTGATCTTGGTAATCTTTGGAACCGGCGGTAGTGTGGGAGTGGCCTGGACGACCGGGGGTGGCGCGAAGCCGCCGCCGGGCGGTGGCGGTGCAAATCCACCTTTTGCCGGTGGCGTGAAACCGCCGCTGGGGGGCGGCGTTGCGGTCGTGGCTGCGGTGCCAAATATCTCCAGCGCACGCGGCGCCTGGGCCTGCACGGTACCGCCGGGAATCGCCACGATGCCGGGTGTCCCAACCGCCGCGGTGATCGAGGCGGTGACGGTGCGATAACCCGGCAGGGCGTCCCCGGTGACCTGTACCCGGGCGGTGGCGGTGTTGGCACTGGTCACCCGAACGGCGCCACGCACCACGATGCCGTCGCCGAAGTCGACGCTCATGCCGTGGGCGAAACCCTGGCCGGCGAGGTTGAGCGAGTAACTCTGTCCGATCTGCAGGCGATTGGGTGTGATGCGCAGCAGACGCAGGGCGGAAGAGGTCGCAGAATCAGGCGCGGCGGTAGTGGGTGCCGCCTGGACAAAACCCGGAGGTCCATCAGGCGCGGCCGGGGTGGAGCCGGCGGGTGCGGCCTGGACGAAGCCTATCGGCCCATCCGGCGCAGCGGGTGTCGCCGGTGCGGAATCGCTGTGTGCTGTGCCGCCGGCGATAGTGACCGTCGCGCGCTGCGCGCGCGGTACGCCATCGATTACCAAAGCCAGGGTACGGAGACCTGGTGCTGCGCCAGAATGGACACGTACCGTCACGCGGGCGGTCGTGTCGTTGACCATGATCAGCGTACCGCCCGTCACCCCTTCACCGAGATCGACGCCCATCCCGGCGTGCAGACCGCGGCCGCGTATCAGCAGCGTGGCGGACTGCCCCTGGTTAAGCGTATCGGGCATGATCGAATCGACCCGTGGGGCACTGGGCAGGCCCAGGCGGCCCTGGGAGTATGCAGCACCAGCACCCAGCAGGAATATGACGATCAGCAGCCGGATGACGGAGCTCACGGGATTACGCAGCGAACGTAAATACATTTATGCTCCCTCGCCTTTTCTCGTTATTCATCCCTGTGCAATTGTTCCACAGACTATAAGCTTTTTACGCCCGAGCGCTATAGCGGAATCAATCAACCAGGCTGGCAGTGACCTCGCTCAGCGGGTCGGAAGGTTGAGCCTTCCCCGGGCGTTGCTCTTTCCCGCGGGCGGTGGTGTGACCAACCCGGGTTTCATGATGGTGGTTGCAGGCTGTATATCACGTGCCTTGGGGTAGGACTGCACATCGATATGCAGTACGGCGTAGCCGACGTCAGTGTTCCTGAGTTTCGCCCTGAGTGCCCAGATGCCGGGTGTGGGGAAGGCCGAGCGCTCCGCCCAGAATCGATTCGAGCGGAACGCTTTGTCGGGAAAGGGGCCCACCATTTGTGTGAACGAGGGCAGGCATGGCTTGTTAATCGTTGGGAAGCACATTGCCATCGGTTGGTTGGAACCTGGGGCTATCCACTCCAGGTCGACGTAGAGGATTTTGTTGGATCCGTCTGGATTGATCATCTTGAGTATCTGCTCGTCCACGATCAGTTGCATGCCGAGTTTGCCCCCCTGAGCAAGCACAGGGGTGAGGCCCTGAGGAGGCGAGAGGAACTCGAACTTCCAGGCATGGGCGGGTAAGGTGCCGGCCACCGTCAGTAAGGCGATGGCGAAGAGACGGATGACTGCCGCTATCGCGCGGCGCTCGAAACCGTTGCGTTTGCCAATGAGGTTGAGGGTGAGTTCGTTCTTCATGGTGCACTCCTGTATTTGGTTCCACCCGCGAGTTATTGTGCTGGCGATCGAGCGAGTAGTCGCGATTTCCCCACGCATGGTTCAATGGCCCCATCGATCGTTACGCAGCGGCTGTTCCACAATCTCGATATTGCAGTTACTTGCAAGCCCTCGGCGCACCGACATTAATGATGTTCGATCGATTGTTGTCTTCGCGCAGTTCATCCACCAATCGCAAAGGATCGGCATTGGCGACGAAGGGGTGGGGTGCGGCATCGGTCATGTGGCGCGGATCCGATTTGAGATAGTAAATCGGCACCTCCACGATCTGCCGGCCTCCGGGCGGGATGGCGGGCACCGTCACTCCGTTGCTCCAAGCGGAATGGGTATCCTCCACCTTGACCAGTGCCTTGCCGGCGATCGCGGGCGATGCGGCGCTGCCAATGTTCTTTACGGTAACTCCAAAGCGGATTACCGCGTTGCCCGGTTTGCAGCTGCCCCAATCCTTGAGGGCGAAGCGTTCGATGATCAGGTCGGGTTTGGCGCCTTTGACGGGGGGCACAAAAACCGGAACAGGGGCAACGATGGTGCCGGTGATGGCGACCGCGCAACCTTGTTTCTTGCACATGCCGGTGCGGGTATTCAGTTCCCAGCCGGATTCGCAGTAGTTAATCGTATGGGAAATGTAAGTGCCGGATCGGGATTCGCAGGCGCCGTAAGTGCGGCCGTCCCGTGTGCCGCTGCGCGTGTAACGCTCACCACGTGAACAGAGGGGTTTTTCTGGGCAGCAGTTGTCTTTGACGCACACACCCCGCGTGCGATCCAACGTCCAGCCAGTGTCGCAGCTGCGTTCCTGATGCGACCTGGCAAATGTCGGGAAGCCGGAACTCGAGTGGCACCAACCGGTTGTCGCCCGGGGATTGCTATCGGCGCGGTAGCGCTCGCCGGAGCGGCACAGGGGCTTGGAACAGGTGTCGGCAACCGCCGGTTTGGGGTAGCTCAACGCCGTGCCTGCAAGCAGCAGCGCGACGCCAAACAGTAAAGAGTAAACCGATCTGAGTAGGCCAAAACGAAGGGAGTGGTTCATGGCGTCTCTCCTTGAGACGGGGCATCGCGTTAGCGGCCGGGAAGCGACGGGCCGGGAATACCTTTGCGCGGAGGATCGATGCGCAGCCGCGAGCCCCCGGAACCGCGTTCGAAGCTGAAGCCCTCCTTGTAGACGTACAAGAACACGTCATTCTCGTGCAGTGTGTCGAGATGGTGGTTGCATGCCGATTTGAAAGTAAAAATCAGATCGTAGGTGCCATCACCACGGGTGCGGATATAGCGCGAGCTCGGTGCACGATGAAAGCAGGTATCCGAGACTCCGCGAAACGGTGAATCGGAGGCAGGTGCAAGTTCCTGGGTCCCAAAGGCACCCTCCCGAAACAGGCCACCAGGGGCGGGCGTGCGCACCGCACCATGACCCCAGATCAGCTGTGCCCCCGCGATGGGGAGTCCCTCGGGGGTGGCGACGCGACCCGAGATATGGACGTGCGAAAGCGTGGGGTCGCGCGTCGCGCTGGGCGGATGCGCCAGAACGTTCTGGGCCATTAGTGCGATTGTTGATCCAAGAACCAGTATTAACGGGAAGGCGTGGGAAGTGGACATTTCTTTTCTCCCTTGCTAGCGAGGTGTTCCAACAAAATCGATGTTGCTGATTTCCAGACTGCGCGGCGGCGCGGTCTCGACGCCGATGAAGTTCACATTGCTGAGCGCGAGGCTGCGCGCTTGATCGATCTCGCGGCCAATGAAATCGACACGCTCGATGGCCAGGCTTCGTGGCGCAACAGATCGTTCGGGGATCGCAGGCGGTTGGTTCAGCTGCGGGACCGTGCGCGGAGGGGTTTTGGAGGGCGGTGCCGCCAGCGTTGCATTGACTCCGATGAGCGCAACCAGGGCGATCATTACCTGTGCCCAATTGGCGTGGGGGGGTGGCGTGGCAACCGGACTGCGCGGTGGCAGCGGTCGATCGTCTGATCTTGCTGTGACGTGTTCCATCTCAATGCCCTCCCGGCTGGGATTGCGGGCGGACCCCGCAATCCCTTGTGGGCGTTTAACGACAACCTGCCGGCGCACCGACGTTGATGGTCGCCGACTGATTGTTCCCTTCGTTGCTCTCGTCAACACGGTTGCCCGGATCGACTTTCGCCATGAACGGGTGCGGGGCGGCACCGGTCATATGCGCTGGATCCTCCCGCAGATAATAGACCGGAATTTCCACTGTCCGGGTGGCGCCCGGTGCGATGACGCCCAACATGACCCCGTTGCCCCAGTTGCGGTGCTGATCCATCACTTGCACCAGCGCGTAATCGGTCACCGCGGGGGACGCGACCGTACCGACATTGGCAACCGTCACCTGAAAGGTGATGACGGCATTGTTAGGCGCGCAGCTGCCCCAGCGTTTCAGCCCAAAGGAGCGGACCATCAGGTCGGGTTTGCCCTGTTTTGCGATCTTGATGCGCTGGCAATCGACGTTGTTGCTCTCGTTCGACTCGGCGGTCTTTTTCCCCGGATCGATACGGGCGCACACGTAATAGCTGCCCGGCGATGTGTCCGCGGGAATGGTGCCGTTGCCGCCCTGCAGGTTGGGGTAGGCATGGCTGGCACCTGGCGCGAGGTCGACCGTGTTGCTCACACGTCCGCCCTGTAGCAGCACATCGTCGCTGTAGTTGGGCGCGTAGGCGGCGAAGCCGTCGACGACGTTCGTGTCTTTCGAGAGCACGACGTCGATCATGTAGCCGTTGGAACCGGCGCTGGCCGTGCCGGCGGCGCCGGCCTCACCCACGTTGAAAGCCCTGGCGGTAATCGCATTACCGATGGTGTCGCCAGGCTCGGCGCTGCGGGGAGCGTTCAATTTGACCTTCAGATCGGGGAGTTTCCGGCGCGGCACGGTCATCCGGACCACCTCTTTCACTTTGCTGCCGACCGTGGTGCGTGGAGTATCCGCACAGCGAACGCTGAAGGCGGCACGGTCGGAGACCATGGCGGTGGGGTAGACGATCTCAACGGCCTGCCAGCCGTCGTAGCCCGGCAGGCGATCCCCGCCCAGGGTCCAGGTGGTGCTGATCGATTGACTGCCGGGGCGCTCAAAGTTGAGGGTTTGAATCGGTGCGACGGCACCATCGCTGCGGATGAACCTGTACTGCACGCGTCCCGCGCGGTCGGCCCTGATGCGACCCGAGAAGGTGATCTTCGCGGGGCATTGGCCGTTGTGCGCGGCGGGTGATGCGCGGAGCGCGGCATGGAACTCCTGGGCGTGGACGTTGGGCGTGCCCAAACTCAGTGCGACCAGTGCCGCGCCCGCCAGGGCGGGGGTGTTGATCAGCTTCCGTTTCATTACTCGATCTCCTGATGCCGGGTTCAAGCAGCCCACTGGGCGGGCTGGCGGGATGGCTATCCCCGCACGGGATGTTCTTTGCAGGTCCCGTGTCGGTGATTGGGTCGCCGTCAGAAGCGGGGAGGTTCAAGTGACAGGCGGCGGCCGGCATGTGCGCCTGTGTCCCTCGGGCGGGGATCGTGTTCGGCGGCGGCGGAAGCCGGGGTGAATCGAGGTGCGTCGCGGGCTGGTGGCCTTGCGACCGGCGCAGGGCAGCGCTTAGAATCTCGCCCCACGCGAGCGCGGCGCATGCCGACGGTGGCAGTCGAGTCGTAGTGCATCACAATGCGGGTGTAGTTCAATGGTAGAACTGCAGCTTCCCAAGCTGCTAACGTGGGTTCGATTCCCATCACCCGCTCCACCCTTCCCCTGGCGGTAGTCATCCGCCCGATATTTTGTGCTTGACCTTTTCTAATATGGTTCTATTATTCGAAATATGTCGAAATATAGTACTAATGAGCTGGACGAGATCAGCGGCATTCTCAAAGCGCTCTCCAATCCCCATCGCCTGAAGATCTTTCTGGAACTCGTGGCCTGTTGCGCACCCGGGAAGGTCTGGTCGGTCGAGTCCCCGGAGGCCCTGGGACGTTGTGTGGGCGATCTGGCGCAGATGGTCGATATTGCGCCCTCCACCCTGTCGCATCATCTGAAGGAGCTCAATCGGGCGGGATTGCTGGAGATGAACCGTCGCGGGCAACGGGTGGAGTGTTGTGTCGCGCCACAAGCGGTGGAGATGCTGATGAAATTTTTCAACCAATGTTGTGGCAGCGTCGGCTGCAAGGAGAGCGGGTCATGAACAATGAAAATTCGGTGAATCTTCGAAACCAGGTGCGAGAACGCTATGCGGGTATCGCCCGCAATGAGGGTGGCTGCTGTTCCACCACCGCTTCGTGCGGGGGCGACAACGACTACTCCCGGAAACTGGGTTACAGCGCCGAGGAACTGGCGGCGCTACCCGAAGGCGCGGAACTGGGTTTGGGTTGCGGCAACCCCACGGCGATCGCGGCACTGTCGCGCGGCGAGACGGTTCTGGATCTGGGCAGCGGCGCCGGTGTCGACTGTTTTCTGGCGGCGCGCGCTGTCGGCGAGAGCGGTAGAGTGATCGGCGTCGACATGACGGCGGAGATGTTGAGCCGTGCGCGCAGCAACGCACTCAAGGGCGGTTATTCCAACGTCGAGTTCCGCCTGGGTGAAATCGAGCATCTGCCCGTGGCCGACGCTACGGTGGATGTCATTCTCTCCAATTGCGTGATCAATCTCTCCACCGACAAGCAGCAGGTGTTTCGCGAGGCGTACCGTGTTCTGAAATCGGGCGGGCGTCTGGCGATCTCGGATATCGTCGCGCTGCAGCCGCTGCCCGAGGCGATCCGTGCGGATGTCAGTCACTACACCGGCTGCGTGGCGGGGGCGGCGCTGGTGAACGATGTGGAGCAGATGCTGCAGCAGGTCGGCTTCTCCTCGATCCGGGTAAAGCCGCGCGAGGCGTCGCGGGCGGTGATTCGCGACATGGCGGGTGAGCGCGGCATCGAGGATTACATCGCATCGGCGGATATCGAAGCGATCAAACCGTAATCGCTACCCGCTGCGCTCACCGAAAAAAGGCGCGTCGTCAGGACGCGCCTTTTTTGTGCGTGAGGCCCCGTTCAGCCCGGTGATTTGCGCGGCGGTATCAGATTCACTTTGGACAGATGCTGGTGCACCTCGTTGGATCCCAGCTTGCAGAAATCTTTGGCCAGTTCGTGCACCTCCACGTCGGAGCCATTGGTGTAGATAGTGTTGCGCAGGTTGCCGAGGAGGTGTTTCTGCGCAATCAGGATGATCTTCTTGGGGTGATGTTTCTTGGTAAACCTTTGCATCTCTTCGGCCACGTCGCGGGCGAAGCGCCGCTCGATTTCTTCGAGGTGTTGGTCGCGGTGATCGTTATAGCCGCGAGCGCCGGCCCCGACTCTGCCACGGTTTCGACCGCTCTTTTTTTCTCTCCAGATTTCGTTGCCGTGGCCGGACCACTCCTTGTTTTCCAGTCGGTGTTGCTCGATGAGATTGGGGCCAGATTCTATTTCGGGGATGTCGGCGGGTTCCAACGTGAAGAAACGAGCGCAACTTCCTGCTGCGACGACTACGAAACAATCACTCATGGTGTTGACTCCCGTGGAGTGTGGTTTTCGGCAACTCCGCTGATCCGCCTCGCAAGCGATTGCGGAATCACCCACCCTGTTGGCCAATGGAGCCCCGTGTTTACCGGGCTCCGCGTACTTGCTACTCGGCTGAGAAAAATAGCCCTCCATACCAGGCCCGGGCCTGTTGCCCGGAGTTGTCGGTATCGGTCATGATCGCGACCGCCTCTATGTTGGATATCGAATCCCCCGTCAGTTGGCGGATATCCTCAAGCACGTTGCGTTTTTCGCTGCGCCATTCGGTCAGCGTATCGCCGGGACCGCGCACGGCCACCATGGTCGAGTTGGCGGTGAAGGCATTGGGCCAGACGCTGCCGGGTGGTTGACTGCTGGACCAGACGTAGTTGATGGCGCGGGTCTGCCAGAAGAAGGGTCCGACGGAATAGATGACGTAGACCCGGGCCGGGTAGTCATCGCCCGTCTTGCGCAGCTCATCGACATCTTGCAGCCGTTCCTGCACAGCCCACGACCAGTTGAGGTAGGGAGTCTTGCGCAGGTCTATATCGATGGGGCGCACCAGCCCCGAGGCGCTGCCCATGCTGTCGGCCTGGAGCGCCGCGCGCCCGCGGTACTCCACGTTGCGGTAGTGGGTCTGACCGACGAACACCTTGGGATTCCAGCCAGCGAGATCACGGGTAAAATCGTCGACAGGGATGACGCTGCTGAGCGCTGGAGCGCTGAGCCAGGCGAGCACAATCAAAGGCACAACCCACCGTCGCCAGACAACAGGAAGGTGGCGCATAGGCGAAACTCTCATACGCTTACGTATAGCAGATGCTGTGTGGTGCGTCCGGGCAAGGTTGGCATCGTCTTGGCTGGTTCCTCCGCGAACGAGACGCTAGCCCGGACTAAGTTGTTGTAGCAACGCTAAATGTTCTACCGCTTTCACGGGCTATCCATTGGGGGTTAGCCCTTCAGTGATAGGACATGCAAACCGCGCCTGCTACGATGCACACAGATCTGCAAGGCTGCTGAGCCGCCGTGCATATCGCGCTGAAACCCCAGTGAGTCAAAGGAAAGGAACCGCGCCGTGGCAAAAGCCCTGAAACTCATCATTGGTCTGCTGTTGGCCCTGGTACTGATCGTGGCTGTCGGCCTGGCGGCGTTGCTGGTCTTTGTCGACCCCAACGATTACCGCGGTCAGATCGAAGCGGCGGTGCAGGAGAATACGGGTCGCAGCCTGGCGATCGAGGGGGATCTGCGCCTGTCGGTCTTTCCCTGGCTGGGCTTGGAGCTGGGTCGAATCAGGCTGGGCAACGCGCCGGGATTTGGCGATGCGCCCTTCGCCGAAGTGGCCGCCGCCCAGGTGCGCGCGCGCCTGTTGCCGCTGCTGCGCAAAGAGCTGGAGGTGGACAGGCTGACCTTGCAGGGGCTGCGGTTGGATCTGCAGGTCGATAAGAGCGGGCGCAGCAATTGGGCGGATCTGGCAGGAGAATCGGCAGCAGCGGCCGAGAAACCTGCCGCGGCGGCCAGTGCGCCAGGGCTTGCCGCGCTCGCCATCGGCGGGCTGGAGGTGAGCGATGCGCAACTCAGTTACCGCGACGCCACGACGGGCGCCCATTACCAGATTCGCGACCTGGCGCTCGGCAGCGGCCCCATCGCCCTGGGGCGACCCACCGACATGGAACTCAGCCTCAACCTGCAAGCCAATCAGCCGCCTGTCAGCGCCGCCATCACCCTGCGATCGGAAATCACGCTGGCCTCAAGCCTGCAACAGATCACCCTGGCTGGAACGCGTTTGGGCGTGAAGGCTAAGGGCGCGGCACTGCCCGTGCCGGAACTGGATCTGAAACTCGCCAGCGACATCGCGGTCGATCTGGGCGCCGACAGCATGACGGTGAGCAAACTCGAGCTGGAGGTTCTCGGTCTGAACCTGCTGGGCGAGATCGCGGGCACCGCGATCACCACAGCGCCGCAATTCAGCGGGCGCCTGCGCCTGGAACCGTTCAGTCCGCGTAATCTGTTGACCCGGCTGGATCAGCCGGTTCCCGAGACCGCCGACAAGGGTGTCCTGGGCAAGTTGACCGTGGACACCGCGTTCAGCGCCACTACCAAGAGCGCCGCACTCAGCGAACTCAAGATCCTGCTCGATGACACGGCGCTCACCGGCAAACTGGCGGTGGAGGATTTCGCCAGACAGTCGCTGCGCTTTGATCTGACGGTGGATGCGATCAACCTCGATCGTTATCTGCCGCCGCCCAGCCAGACCCCGCCACCCACGGCCGGCAGCGCCGCGGTGGGAACCGCCGAGCTGCCGATGGAGCTGCTGCGCGCGCTCAATGTGGCGGGCAATTTCCGCATCGGCAAGCTGACGGCCTCCAACCTGACCTCCGAGGAGGTCAGGATCACCGTCAATGCCAAGGGCGGCAGGATTCGCATCCACCCGGCGAGCGCCAGGCTCTACGGCGGCAGTTACAGCGGTGATATCGGACTGGATGCCACCGGCACGGAACCTGCCTACGCGCTGAATGAAAAGCTGGAGAAGGTGCAGGTCGGCCCGCTGCTCAAGGATCTGATGGGTGACGACAAACTGCTCGGCACCGCCAACCTGGAGGCCAGGCTCACGGCGCGGGGCAATGGTCCCGATGCCATTCGCAAGACCCTGAGCGGCAAAGCCGCTTTCACGTTTACCGACGGCATGGTCAAAGGCATCAATGTGGCGCAACTGCTGCGCGAGGCGAGCGCCAAGCTGAAAGGCGAGCCGGTGCCCAAGAGCGATGAAGCCAACGCCACCGATTTCTCCGCCCTGGGCGGCAGTTTCACGATCGACAACGGCGTGGTGGACAACCGCGATCTCGATGCCAGATCGCCGCTGCTGCGCGTGCAGGGCGCCGGCACCGCGGACATCGCCAAGGAGACCATGGACTATCAATTGAAGGTGGGCGTGGTCGGCACACTGGCGGGCCAGAGCGGCGAAGCGCTGAGTGATCTGAAGGGGCTCACCATCCCCCTGCGCATCCACGGCACTTTCAGCGAGCCGCGTTTCCGTGTGGATCTCAATGAGGTGCTGAGCGAGCAGAGCAAAGCCAAGCTCGATGCCAAGAAACAGGAGCTCAAGGCCAAGGAGGAACAGATCAAGCAGGAGCAGAAAGCAAAGCTGGAAGAAAAGAAGGAAGAGGCCAAGCAGAAGCTGGAAGACAAGCTCAAGAACCTGCTGAAACGGTGAGCGAACGGAGCGCAGTGACCAGACGATGACCGACGACGACTTCGCCCACCGGCTCCTCGCCTGGTACGACGGGCATGGCCGCAAGGATCTCCCGTGGCAGACCGAGCGCAGCGCCTACCGGGTATGGGTCTCGGAGATCATGCTGCAGCAGACCCAGGTCGCCACGGTCATTCCCTACTTCGAACGCTTCATGGCGGCGTTTCCCACGCTGGGTGCGCTGGCCGCTGCGCCGCTGGACGACATCCTGGGGCTCTGGTCAGGGCTGGGGTATTACGCCCGGGCGCGCAATCTGCATCAGGCGGCAAAGCAGACCGTCGACCGGTACGGGGGCGAACTGCCCACCGCCATCGACGAGCTTTGCCAGCTGCCCGGCATCGGCCGCTCGACGGCCGGGGCGATCCTGGCCCTGGCCCACGGACAGCCCCACCCCATCCTCGATGGCAACGCCAAGCGCGTGCTGGCCCGCTATCACGCCGTGCCGGGGTGGCCGGGGCAGACGGCGGTCGCCAAACAGCTCTGGGACCTCGCGGCACGGCATACCCCGGCGCCGCGCGTCGCCGATTACACCCAGGCCATCATGGATCTCGGCGCCACGCTGTGCACCCGCACCCATCCCGCCTGCGGGGACTGCCCGCTGATGGCGGGTTGTCAGGGCTTCGCGGCAGGACGTCAAGCGGATTACCCGGGAGCAAAACCGCGGCGCAGCTCCCCCGCGCGCGCCTCGCGGTTTTTGCTGATCCGTGATCCGGCGGGGGCGGTGTTATTGGAAAAGCGACCGCCGACCGGGGTCTGGGGCGGGCTGTGGTCGTTGCCCGAGTGTCCCGAGGGGGAAGAGGTCACGGACTGGTGCCGCGATCACTTCGGCCTGGCGACGCGGGTCGCCATGACGCTGCCGCGTTTCCGCCACACTTTCAGCCATTTTCACCTCGACATTGCGCCCCTGGTGCTGGATCTGGTGGGAAGTGCGGATTCCATTTCCGACCGTGCCGCTCAGGTCTGGTTTAACCCCGCGAAACCCGTTAGGCTTGGCATCCCTGCGCCGGTGCAGCGATTACTGGAGCAGGTTACCGTGCAACCGCGAGGAGAGATGAATGGCGCGAATGGTGAACTGCGTAAAGCTCGAACGAGAGGCTGAGGGACTCGATTTTCCCCCCTACCCCGGTGAGCTGGGCAAGCGAATCTACGAGAACGTGTCCAAAGAGGGCTGGCAGTTATGGTTGCGTCAGCAGACCATGCTGATCAACGAATACCGGCTGTCGGGCATCGACCCCAAAGCGCGTGAGTTTCTCCAGACCGAGATGGAGAAGTTCTTCTTCGGCGAGGGTTCCACGCCGCCGCCGGAATTCGTCCAGCCGGGGCAGTGATCGCGCCGGTGCTTCCCTTGACGGGGGCAGGGTATAACGGTTTAATACGGCGCTTTCCGCTCGCCAGAGCGGGTGGCGCCCAACTTCAAAATCCGCCCAGGTAGCTCAGTCGGTAGAGCAGGGGACTGAAAATCCCCGTGTCGGCAGTTCGATTCTGTCCCTGGGCACCAAGAATAGAAGCCCACTGTGTTCATCTGGACCAGTGGGTTTTGTTTTTGTGGGTGCCCGAATCGAACGGCTGATTGGGGTGTCGGCAGTTAGATTGTTCGCGCCTTCCCTGGCGCTCACCCCTTCGGGGCCCGCCTGCGGCGGTCCGAAATTCGCTCCCGGCGAATTTGTCTGTCCCTGGGCACCAGAATGAAAAGCCCGCTGAGTTCGATTAGAACCAGTGGGCTTTTTCTTGCCTCAGTGCCCGGAATCGAGCAGCTGATTGAGGTGTCGGCAGTTAGATTGTTCGCGCCGTACTTTGATCAATCGAGTCTGACCCTATTGGTCTGGTCTTACGTTATCCGGGCTCTCTCACATGCATGGGTTGCGTCATGCCTGCGCCCAAGACCGCTATGAGGAACTGACTGGCTGGAAGGCTCCGGCCGCCGGCGGATCAACAAGCAAGGATCTAACCCAGGACCAACGGGAGACTGACCGCCAGGCACGGCTCACCATCAGCCGAGAGCTCGGCCATGATCGAGAAGCTGTGACCACCGCCTACTTAGGCAGGTGAGTCTCTGTTGGAATTCCAGCCGCACCATGCCGATTGAGAAGACTCAACCCGAATTAATTGACACAAAAAAACCAAGTGCGCCCGGGATCTGTCGGTGTAAGGTTGTCCCATGAGACTTCATATTCTGAATGACCTGCACATCGAGTTCGAAGGCTTCGCACCGCCACCAACCGATGCCGACGTCGTCGTCCTGGCGGGCGATATCGGCGTGGGTATGGAAGGACTGCACTGGACAGAAGCCAGATTCCCGGACAGACCGGTGATCTACGTTCCGGGAAACCATGAGTTCTACCATCACGATATTAGCCTGACTAATAAGTTGAAGGCGCTAGCACCGGACCACATCCATGTGCTCGACAATGACCAGGTCATAGTTGATGGTGTGCGGTTCCTGGGCAGCATCCTGTGGACGGACTTTGCCCTGTTCGGGGAGGCGGATAAGTTCTTCGCCATGCAGCACGCACGGCAGTGGATGACCGATTTTTCGATCATTCGAAACAGCGATCAGCAGTTCACGCCTGATGATGCCATCCGGCTGCACACGGTAAGCCGGGACTGGTTGGCGGTAATGCTTGCCGAGCCCTTCGACGGCAGGACGGTGGTTGTCACCCACCATGCGCCCTCGTCACAGTCGGTGCATCCACGCTATGCCAATGACCTGTTGACCCCGGCCTTTGCCAGCAACCTGGAGAATCTTATGGACGGCGACCGGCCAGCACTCTGGGTCCACGGCCATATGCATGAGTCCTATGACTACGAGATCTATGGAAGCCGGGTGGTTTGCAACCCGCGCGGCTATGCACCAGATGCCCTGAACCCGGATTTCAGGCCGGATCTGGTCGTGGATATCTGAACCAGGCTTAAAGCCAGGGCAGGTCGCGGCGTCAAAATATACAAATTTCGATATTTATTCAAAATGTATTAAGTATTTCGATTGAAATGAATATTTTTCGATAATTGAGATATCTATTTTTCGATACAACTGCTACATTTCACATAATTTTCGATAAGAGCAATAGATTTTCGACTCATGCGCCTTGAATTGGAAACGCCAGTCAGCTTCCAGGACGAGATCGTTCCCAAGGGGGCGCAACTCGCCGGCTGGGCGGCGCTCGTCCATGCACTCGGTCTCCAGGCGCCCGTCCGGCAACCAAGCTGTGTTTCGGAGAAACATATCGGAGGCAGTCAGCGAGAGGAAGGTGGTTTTCGTGTCTTCGACAAGCGCTACCAGCCCGGCGACGATGTGGCCGATCAACTGACCTTCGCACTGCGCCACGAAAATATCGACCTGCTGATATTAAAGCGTGCATTTGAGGCCGTACCCAAAGCCGTCCTCGAAGACTACGTCCGCTCCACCCCAACGGGCACGCATACGCGGCGCGCCTGGTTCTTCTATGAAATGCTGACCGGGCAGACGCTGGACTTGGATGACGCGCCCAATGCCACGGCCGTCGATGCACTGGATACAAAAGCATATTTCACGGGAAAGGCAAAACTCTCCAGGCGTCATAAGGTTCGGGATAACCTGCTCGGCAGCGGTGACTGGTGTCCCGTCATACGCCGAACGGAGCAGCTTGAAGCTTTCGCCGCGCTGGGACTGGCGGAACGTGCTGCGGAAACCGTCGGACGTACCGGCCAGCACCTTGTCACACGAGCTGCCAGTTTCCTGCTGCTGGCTGACAGTCGGGCGAGCTTCGAGATCGAAGGCGAGCGTGCACCTCGCAACCGGTTGGAACGGTGGGGTCGGGCGGTGCTGCAGGCCGGGAAAAACGAACTCACGCTCGATGAGGTCATTCGTCTTCACAGCGTCCTGATCGAGGATAAACGGTTTATCTTTCCGGGACTGCGTCCTGATGGCGTATTCCTCGGCGAGCGCGATCACCTCGGTGATCCATTGCCGGAATTTATAGGCGCCCGTCCTCAGGATCTGGAAGTCTTGTCTGCAGGTATGCTGGCCGCGAATAACCGCATGCGGGATGACGGGCTTGATCCCATCCTGCAGGCGGCGGCGACTGCCTTTGGATTTATCTACGTTCACCCATTCCAGGACGGCAACGGCCGTGTGCACCGTTGTTTGATTCATCATGTCCTGGCAGAACGCAAGTATACGCCGCCTGGTATGGTCTTCCCCGTTTCTTCTGTCATGCTGGATCGGATTGATGATTACCGCAGGACGCTGCAGGCACATTCAACACCCTTGATGGATTGCATTGAATGGCGTCCCACGGCCGAGCGAAACGTCGAAGTGCTAAATGATACCGTCGACCTTTACCGATATTTTGATTGCACAGAAGCTTCGGAATTTCTCTACGCCTGTGTCCAGCGTACGGTTGAGCACGATCTACCCAAAGAAATCGATTATCTCCGTCGGCACGATGAAGCCATGGCCAGAATCATGGAGATGATCGAGATGCCGGATCGACTGGCGCAGAACCTCATTCTGTTTATACGCCAGAATGATGGCGCACTCTCGAAGAGGAAACGCGAAAAGGAGTTCTCCGCCCTGACAGACGAGGAAGTTCAGGGATTGGAAAACATTGTTCAGGATGCCTTCGACGGTTTCGACGAAACGGTAACTAAAGGGTAAGTAACGAGAAAGGACAACATAAGGACTATGCCGCAGCTCGAACACATTGAGGCGATAGAAAAGCGTCTGTGGACTGCGGCTGATACCCTGCGCGCGAACTCCAATTATGCGAGTAATGAATATTTCCTGCCAGTCATGGGCCTGGTGTTTCAATAAGGAAAAAGGACGGAAAAAGGGGACGGAGGGAATAAAAAGTGACCAACTCACTCAATTGGGTAAACTTTATTCCCTCCGTCCCCTTTTCCAGAGGCAATCAAAGCTTTACTTCCTCTGTATACGAGGACCAGCGTTCAACAGGATCAGTCTTGATCGATTTGCTAGAAATAAATCGGTCCCCTTTATTACCCTTTCGGGGTCCGCCAGTGGCGGTCCGAAATTCGCTCCCGGCGAATTTGTCTGTCCCTCAAACGAAAAGGGCTTTGACCCGAATGGCACGAATGGCACTGATGCGAACCCCATGAATTGGTTGCATCCGGTTGCTTTTCAATGCAAATGACGAGTCATTTGTCACTAGTGTCATGGAGCGCTGAGCATGGAAAACTGTGTAGTATTGGTGCCGAGGGGATATTTTCTTTCAAACATTTAAGCTTGTGCTCATAAACAATAAATCGATTAAATCGGGGGGGTAATGGTCGAGAGTTTCTCTGGCACTGCGGCTTTCATCTGGTCCGTCGCGGACCTGCTTAGGGGCGACTTCAAACAGTCCCAATACGGCCGCATCATTCTGCCGTTCACGCTGCTGCGTCGCCTGGAGTGCGTGCTGGCGCCTACCAAGGCTGCGGTGCTGGCGGAATACGAGAAGCGTAAGGACTCGGACCTGCCACTCGATGCCTTCCTGAAGAAGGCCGCTCAGCTGCCCTACTACAATACTTCCCCCATGGATCTGGCCAACCTGGGCGAGACCCAGGTCCTCGACAACCTGGATACCTACATCCGCAGCTTCAGCCCGGATGCGCGGGAGATCTTCGAGCATTTCGGTTTCCACGACTTCCTGGAAAAGCTGGACGAGGCGAACCTGCTCTACATGGTGATGCAGAAGTTCGCCGGCATGGACCTCAGCCCCAAGGCCCTGAACAACCACCACATGGGACTGGTGTTCGAGGAGCTGATCCGGCGCTTCGCGGAATCCTCCAACGAGACCGCCGGTGAGCACTTCACCCCGCGGGACATTGTCCACCTGACCACCGCCCTGCTGTTCACCGATCAGCAGGGCAGCATCGGCCCCGGCAAGATCGTCACCGTCTACGATCCCACCGCCGGCACCGGCGGCTTCCTGTCCGAGGGTGAGGAGTACATCCATTCCATCTCCGAGCAGGCCCGCGTCACCGTGTTCGGCCAGGAACTCAACCCCGAGTCCTACGCCATCTGCAAGGGCGACATGCTCATCAAGGGCCACGAGATCCAGAACATCAAAAAGGGCAACACCCTCGATGATGACCAACTCGCCGGCCAACGCTTCGACTTCATGCTCTCCAACCCGCCCTTCGGTGTGGACTGGAAGAAGGTGCAGAAGACGGTCACCGACGAGCACAAGCTCAAGGGCTTTGCCGGCCGCTTCGGCCCTGGCCTGCCGCGGGTGTCCGACGGCTCGCTGCTGTTCCTCATGCACCTGATGAGCAAGATGCGCGACCCGAAGGAAGGCGGCTCCCGCATCGGCATCATCCTCAACGGCTCGCCCCTTTTCACCGGCGGTGCCGGTTCCGGCGAATCCGAGATCCGGCGCTACATTCTGGAGAACGACCTGCTGGAGGCCATCGTCGCCCTGCCCACGGACATGTTCTACAACACCGGCATTGCCACCTATGTGTGGATACTCTCCAACCGCAAGGCCGACGAGCGCAAGGGCAAGGTCCAGCTCATCAACGCCACCGATCTGGGTGACAAGATGCGCAAGTCGCTCGGTTCCAAGCGCAAATACCTCACCGAAGACAACATCGACGCCATCGTGCGTCTGTACGGCAACTTCGAAGAGAGCGGCACCTGCAAGCTCTTCCCGACCACCGCCTTTGGTTATCGCCGCATCACCGTCGAACGCCCTCTGCAACTCGCCTTCCACCCCAAAGACCCCGAGCGCCTCGCCGCCCTGCAGGCCGACAAAGCCTGGGCCAGGCGGGATGGAAACCTGCAGCAGGCCATCCTCGACGCCCTGCCACGCTTCGAGGAAGACAAGGTGCTGTCACGCACCACCTTCAAAAAGTGGCTCAAGGTGCACATGAACGGGGAAGCCTTACCGGCGCCCGCCCTCAAGCTGCTGCAGAAGCACCTGGGCGAGCACGACGACCAGGCCGAGATCTGCAAGGCCAGAGGTAAGGCCGAACCCAACCCCGACCTGCGCGACAATGAGAACGTCCCGCTGGGCGAGGATATCCACGCGTATTTCAAACGCGAGGTGCTGCCCCACGTCCCCAATGCCTGGATCGACGAGGCCAAGAAGGACGACAAGGACGGCCAGGTGGGCATCGTCGGCTACGAGATCCCCTTCAACCGGCATTTCTATAAATACGTGCCACCGCGTCCGCTGGAGGAGATCGATGCGGACCTGGACAAGGTGAGCCGGGAAATCATGGATCTGCTCAAGGAAGTCCATGCCTAGGGCCCGGCACCCATGCTATACAAGCCTGCCAATAACAAGAGTTGAAATGTTCACTATATTAAACTCTTCCTATAATATGGGTAGCTTGTCTGCCTTGTATGGAAGGGAGCCTATCGCATGAGCGGGCAGGAAAACCGCGCCGGCCGCTATATCCGGCAACCCACCGGATACCGCGCCTTTATCCCGGCGCCCCTGCCCCCATCCCCGCCCGTGCAGATCGAGGGTCCGATTCAGGCGGCCCTGTCCCGGGCGGATGTCGCGCTCGGCCGCCTCGACGGCTCCGTCCAGACCCTGCCCAATCCAGACCTGTTCGTCTTCATGTACGTGCGCAAGGAGGCGGTCCTGTCCAGCCAGATCGAGGGCACCCAAAGCTCGCTGCAGGACGTGCTTGCCGCCGAGGCGCAGATCTTCAATCGTGATCGGCCGAGCGACGTGCGCGAGGTGCTCAACTACATCGAAGCGATGCGCTATGGCCTGCGCCGCCTGGAAGAGCTGCCTGTCTCAGTCCGGCTGATCCGCGAAATCCATGAACACCTGCTGCGTGGCGTACGGGGCGGCAGGCTGACGCCTGGCGAGCTGCGCACCAGCCAGAACTGGATCGGCCCCGCGGGCAGCGGCCTCAACGACGCCTCATTCGTTCCGCCACCGCCGGATGCGGTTCCCGAGGCCCTGTCGGACCTCGAACGTTTTCTGCATGCCGAAGACCATCTTCCGGTGTTGCTGAAGATCGGTCTGGCACATGCGCAATTCGAAACCATCCATCCCTTCCTGGACGGTAACGGTCGTATCGGCCGATTGCTGATCGCCTTTCTGCTGTGCAGCAGTCAGGTGCTGCACAAGCCGGTGCTCTACTTGTCCTATTACTTCAAGCGCCACCGGCAGACCTATTACGACCGGCTGCAGGCGATTCGCGATCACGGCGACTGGGAGAATTGGCTGCTCTTCTTCCTCGAAGGCATCATTGCCGTCAGCGAGCAGGCCACAGAGACGGCGCGCCGCATCCTGCAAATGCGCGACGCGCATCGCAACGCCATCACCGAGAAGCTGGGCTATGCCGCCGGCAACGGCCATCGCGTGCTGGAGACCCTGTACGAGCGGCCGATCGTCTCCGTCAAGGATGTAGAGGGCGTTACCGGTACCACCTTCGCGGCAGCCAATCAGCTCGTCAAACGCCTGGAGCATATGGGCCTGCTGGAGGAGATCACCGGCCAGACGCGCAATCGGCGCTTCCGCTATGCGCCCTATATCCAGTTGTTCTCCGATCAGGAAACCGAGGCACCGGAGCCGGTGCGATGATTGTGGCCAAGGAAACTGTCTGATGGGCAAGTATCAGCCCTATCAGGAATATCAGGATTCGGGGGCGCTGAATCTCGGCGCGATACCATGTCACTGGTCTGCAAAGCCGCTAAAAACACTCTCTAGCTATAACGACGAGGTTTTGCCGGAAGGTACGGACCCTGACTTTACGATTGAGTACGTCGACATAAGTAGCGTTTCAGCGACCGATGGCATCCGTGAAACTACATCCATGAATTTTGGCGTAGCCCCGTCACGGGCCAGGCGAATAGTCCGTGATGGAGATGTACTGGTATCAACAGTGCGCACCTATCTGGAGGCGATCGCCTGGGTCTCTGAACCCCCGAAAAACCTGATCGCCTCAACAGGGTTTGCAGTAATTCGGGCGAATCCTGCGCTGTTATATAGGCGCTTCGCCGGTTACGCACTGCGAGCCCGCTATTTCATTGATGAGGTAGTCTCTAGGTCGGTTGGTGTGAGTTATCCTGCCATTAACGCTTCTGACCTTGTGTCCATCAAGATTGCAGCACCACCGTTAGATGAGCAGCAGTCAATCGCCGCCTTCCTCGACCACGAAACCGCCAAAATCGACCGGCTCATTGCAAAGCAAGAGCGGCTGATCGAGCTACTCAAGGAAAAACGGCAGGCGGTGATCTCCCATGCCGTCACCAAGGGCCTCAACCCCGACGCGCCGATGAAGGACTCCGGCGTGGAGTGGCTGGGTGAGGTGCCGGCGCATTGGAATGTGAAGCAACTAAGATATTTGGTCAGATTCTTCGGCGGTGGAACACCATCGAAAGACAAAGAAGAATATTGGAGTGGCGATATACCATGGGTGTCACCAAAGGACATGAAGTCCGATTTCATATCGAATGCCCAAGACAAGATTACTGAAGCCGCTGTGATTGAATCATCAACTAAGAAAATTCCAGTCGGCGCGGTATTGATTGTCGTTCGTGGCATGATCCTTCTGCATTCCGTACCTGTTGGACTGACAGAAGTAGAAGTGACAGTTAATCAGGATATGAAAGCAATGGTTGCTGGGAAGCATGTTGACGGAAAATACATACTGTACCTACTCAAAGGCATAAAGAGCCGCATTCTCGAACTCATGGATAGCTCGGCACATGGAACACGTGTTTTGCCCACAGAGGATATGGCAAGAATAACGTTACCTGTTCCCCCTCTGAAGGAACAAGCAGCGATTTGTGACCATATTGAGGAGCGGCTTGGTAAATTTGGCCTATTAATTCAGAAAGGTGAACAGCAGATAGACTTACTTAGGGAACACCGTGCTTCTCTAATTTCTTCCGCCGTCACCGGCAAGATCGACGTCCGCGGCTGGCAGAAGCCCAACACCGAACCCGAAGAAACCGCCGCAGCGGCCAGCGCCTAGGAGAAAGCGTGGACAAGGCCAAGGAACTCGTCTTTCAGCAGGCCATCGTTGATTCATTGACCGCGGATACCTGGCTGGAAGGCAAGGCCGAGCACTACGACCGCGAACTGGCCTTGTATCCCGAAGACCTGCTGGCCTACATCCACGCGACCCAGCCCGAGGCGGTGGCGAAGCTCACCAAGTTCTATCACGACAAGACGGATCAGATGATCCTCAAACGGGCCGCCGAGCAGATGGACAAGCACGGCGCCCTGCATGTGCTGCGCAACGGATTCAAGGATCGCGGCGCCAAGATCCGGCTTTGCCAGTTCAAGCCCGATCACGGCCTCAACCCCGAGACGCTGGCGCGCTACGCGGCCAACCGCCTGCGGGTGGTGCAGGAGGCCTCCTACTCGCCGCATGCCCGCGAGGGTTACAACCCGCGCCTGGACCTGGTGCTGTTCGTCAATGGCGTGCCGGTGGCGACGCTGGAACTGAAATCCGAATTCAAGCAGTCGGTGGAAAACGCCAAGCGGCAGTACCGCAAGGATCGCCCACCCAAAGATCCCAAGACGCGCAAAGCCGAACCTCTGCTGACCTTCAAGCAGCGCGCCCTGGTGCACTTCGCCGTGGGCCTGGAAGAGGTATGGATGACCACGCGGCTGGAAGGCGACAAGACCTTCTTCCTGCCCTTCAACAAGGGCTACGAGGGTGGCGCCGGCAACCCACCCAACCCGGACGGCTATGCGACCGACTATCTCTGGAAACAGGTGTTTACCCGCGATGCCTGGCTGGACATCCTCGGCCGCTTCATTCATCTGCAGAAGGAAGAAAAGGAGACCTACGAGGGCAGGAAGTACATCAAGGAGACAATGATCTTCCCGCGCTTTCATCAATGGGATGTGGTGACCCAGCTGGTGGCCACGGCGCGTGCCGAGGGGTCGGGGCATAAATATCTGATCCAGCACAGCGCCGGTTCCGGCAAGTCCAACTCCATCGCCTGGACGGCGCACCGGCTGGCTTCGCTGCACAACGCGCAGGACGAGCGGGTGTTCGATTCGGTGATCGTCATCACCGACCGCACCGTGCTCGACGACCAGTTGCAGGAGACCATCTACCAGTTTGAGCACGCCGAGGGTGTGGTGTGTCGCATCTCGCGGGAGGAGGGCGAGGGCAGCAAATCCGCACAACTGGCCCAGGCCCTGGCGGACAGCACCCGCATCATCATCGTCACCATCCAGACCTTCCCCTTCGTGCTGGAGGCCATCCAGCAACAGACCAGCCTGAAGGAGCGCCGTTTTGCCGTGATCGCCGATGAGGCACACTCGTCCCAGAGCGGCACCACCGCCCGCAAGGTGCGCGAGGTGCTGATGGCCGAGCATCTGGACGAGGAGGTCGAGATCACCGGCGAGGACGTGCTGGACGCCACCCTGGCGGCCCGCGCCCATACGGACAACATCAGCTACCTGGCCTTCACCGCCACCCCAAAAGCCAAGACCCTGGAACTGTTCGGCCGGCCGTCTAATCCGGAGCTTCCAGCGGGGGACGACAACCTGCCCGCCGCCTTCCACGTCTACACCATGCAACAGGCCATCGAGGAAGGTTTCATCCTCGACGTGCTGAAGCGGTTTACCACTTACTCCATGGCCTTCAAGCTGGAGCAGGCCCAGGGCGACGCGGACGATGAAGTGGACAAAGGCAAGGCCGCCACCCGCATCTTCCGCTGGGTGAAGCTGCATCCCTACAACATCGAGCAGAAGGTAGCGGTAATCATTGAGCACTTCCGCAAGCATGTCGGCCACCTCCTGAATCACCAGGCCAAGGCAATGGTGGTGAGCGACTCCCGCAAGGCCGCCGTGCGTTACAAGCTGGCCCTGGACAAGTACGTGGCCGGGAAAGGCTACGATGATGTGCACGCCCTGGTGGCGTTCTCCGGCGACGTGGAGGACAAGGAGAGTGGTCCGGAAGCCTTCAACGAACGCAACATGAATCCCGGCCTCAAGGGCCGCGACCTGCGTGATGCCTTTGATACCAACGAGTATCAGGTGATGATCGTTGCCAATAAGTTCCAGACCGGCTTCGACCAGCCCAAGCTCTGTGCCATGTACGTGGACAAGAAACTGAACGGTGTGGACTGCGTGCAGACGCTCTCTCGGCTTAATCGCATCTATCCCGGCAAGGACGAGCCCTTCGTCCTCGATTTCGTGAACCTGCCGGATGACATTTTGGATGCTTTCCGCCCGTACTATCGCACTGCGGAATTGGCCAACGTCTCCGACCCCAACTTGGTTTACGAGCTTCAGGACAAGCTCGATGCAGAGCGGATTTACACCTGGCAGGAGGTAGGAGCATTCGCCGATGCGTTCTTTGACCCGAAGCAGACCCAGGACAAACTCAGCTACCACACCCGCCCCGCGGTGGATCGCTACCGAGACCGATACAAATCGATGGTCGCTAATCTCAAGGAGGTTCGCAGGGCAGAACGTGAGGCGGAAAAGCGTGGTGACGAGGTGCAACTGGCTAACGCACGAAAGCAGCTTAAGCAACTAGGTGAAGATAAAGATGCGCTGGATCTATTCAAGAAGAACCTGGGCACTTTCGTACGCTTCTATGAGTTCATGTCCCAGATCATTGATTACCACGATCCCGATCTTGAGAAACTGTCAGTCTACGCCAGACACCTTCGTCCCCTGCTGCGTGAAGAGCGCCTGGACGAAGAGATCGATATATCAAGTCTGCAGCTCACTCACTACCGATTGAAGAAGATCGCCGAACATGAGCTGAACTTGAAGGATGGCGAAGAAGATTATCGACTAAAAGGTGCAGACGGCCTGGGATCGGGGACGGCCCACGATCCACAGAAGGAGGCGCTGTCGCGCATCATCGAACGCCTCAACGAGCTTTTCGCGGGCGAAGCACTGACCGACAAGGATCGGTTGAACTACATGAACACGATCAAGGACAAGGTGCTGGAGAACGGCAAGGTTGTTCAACAGCTGGATAACAACACACGCGAGCAGATCATGATCGGCGACTATCCCGATGCCGTGCAGGATGCAGTGATGGACAGCCTGCACAACCATAATGATCTCGCCAGTCAGTTGCTGCAGAATCCGACTATTTCCAAAGAGTTTGCCCGCTTGTTGTTGGAGGTAATATTACGGGAAAGAAGTACGTTGGACGCGATCATTTAGCAAATGTCGTTTTTAGGGCATCTCTGATTAAGTCCCAAAGTTTGCGACAATACACGCATTATTTGGAACCGGTAGAAAACGATGAAACAGCAAACATTTGCCGCGGGGGAATTTGAGCAATTTCGAAAACCAACCCGGCGAGAGAAGTTTCTCTCGGAGATGGATGCTGTGGTTCCATGGGATCAGCTTTGTGAGCTCATCGAACCCCACTACCCCAAAGCGGGAAACGGGCGCCCCCCCATTGAACTGGAACGGATGTTGCGCATCTACTTCCTCCAACACTGGTTCAACTTGTCGGATCCAGGCGCCGAGGAAGCGTTGTATGAATCTCGCTCCATGTGTCTTTTCGCCGGCATTGACCTTGGGCGTGAGCCGGTTCCCGACGAGACGACGATTCTCAATTTTCGTCATCTGCTGGA
>QQUJ01000021.1 GCA_008501635.1 Pseudomonadota bacterium | reverse complement strand
ATGCCTTGTTTGTACTGAGTGCATTGACCAATCTGTACCTGGCGCGGCGACGATTGCGATGCCCGACATAGGATTGGTGCGCCTGATAAACCGCAACGGCGCACAAAACGGCTAGAAAACGGCCCATATTGAGCCGAATACTGCCTGCAAACGCTCCTTATGATGAAAAACACAAACATATTGAATCGGCCGTGCTGGTTTGCATCACTTATTCAGACGTTCCCTAATCATTGCAGTGATAGTATTCCGTCGAAATGAGAGGCGATGATAATGAATAAAAGGACTTCAATCAATCGGTTAGAACGGGCTCATTTTGAGCAATAGTGGTATGGAAGAAAAGACCGAATCAATGGCGATCTCAAAAAAACACCGACAGAAAGCACAAACTCAAACGCAAGAGGGCAGGCGTGTTTCTGTTGTTATCCCAGCACTGAATGAAGCAGCCAGCCTTTCTGAGTTGTTCAGCAGGCTTGATCGCGTGGCGGTTGACCAGAAATATAGAATGCAGGTTGTGTTGGTGGATGATGGAAGCACGGATAACACAGCGGAAGTGGTGGCGGCTTACGAACCGACTTTCATAGAGAGCATCGTATATATTCGTTTTAGGAGAAATTTGGGCAAGAGTGTGGCTTTGTCTGAAGGCGCCGATCAAGCTAATGCGGAATTAATCGTTACCATGGATGCGGATCTTCAAGATCAACCAGAAGAAATTCCGAGATTGGTTAATACCATCGACGAAGGATGTGATGTGGTATCCGGCTGGAAAAGACGCAGAAATGATCCCCTTTTTGGCAAAAAAATTCCATCGCAGGTTTTTAACTGGCTTGTACGCAAAGTACTCCGCTCGCCGCTCAAGGATATCAACTGCGGGCTAAAAGCATACCGGAGAGAGGTGTGGGATGAAATTCGTGTATACGGCGAATTTCATCGTTTCATCCCGGTTTTGGCGGCCAACCGTGGCTTTCGCATTGGTGAAATAGAGGTAGAGCATAGGCCACGCAAGCAGGGCGTGAGCAAATACGGGGCAAGCCGATTCGTTAAAGGTGTGTTGGACCTTCTCACAGTTTATTTCCTTAATGCCTACCGTTATCGCCCGTTGCACTTCTTTGGAGTCCTCGGTGGATTCCTAGGTATATTGGGCTTTTTTGGGGGCGTGTATTTAACCACGCTTTGGCTTTTGGGCCACGCGATCGGTACCCGTCCACTTCTGTTGCTATCTGCACTGTTACTCATTATCGGCGTTCAGGTTGTGCTGTTTGGTTTGTTGTCGCAACTGCAGATAGATCTTTTCCATAAAACAAACAGGGATAGGCCGAAAGCATCTATTGTGCGTAGGGATTTCGAGCGCGCTAATACGACCTGAAGGGCCAAGCCAAGGCAAGGCACATTATTTAGATGGATAAACTGGTAATAGTTGCGAAGCTGCTCGTCACATTCGGCCTCCTGACAGGGGTTTTTCTTAGTACTGAACTACTGGATTTGAAAGCTGCTTTGCTAAGGGCAGACTATGCTCTCTTGGTTTTGACGGTCGCTCTATACTTCACAGCCTATTTAGTGGGTGGCATCAGATGGTGGGGTATTGGCGGTGCTCTAGGCTATACAGAAACTATCGGTTTTTTTGTCAGGTTGTTTTTTATTAGCGGGTTCTTCAGCCAGTTTTTGGTTGGCGGAGGGTATGGGGGGGATGTATATCGGATTTGGGCACTTGGCAGAAAGACCGGCAATATGCTCAAGTCATTTTCTACGGTGTTCATTGATCGTGCGTCCGGTTTGATAGGGGCATTGCTTGTAGTCGTTTTATTGGTGCCCGTTTATTGGTTTGAGTTTCCGGATCACATTGAGTTGTTGTTTGGAATATCGATGGTATGCGCCGGTGGCGTCGGATTTTTTGCCGTACTCGCAATAATGGGACGGCGTAGACGGGGGGACGCGGCGAATTTCATCGCAACAGGTGGACTACGAAACAAGTTGCTCGAAGTGTCTAGAGATGTGGCAACAGGTTTTCTTAGTTGGCCGTCTACCGTAATACATATGGGATGGTCGTCGATCGCTCTTCTGTTAAACATTCTGGCAATAGCAGCGATTGGCGCCGCTTTAGATCTAGAAATAGGATTCGCAGCCTATCTTTCTCTCGGTCCAATTGTATTTCTTGCAAAATCCTTTCCGCTATCAGTGGCAGGATGGGGTACGCGGGAGGTGGCAATGATTTACTTCTTCGGGTTGACTGGCGTTGACGCCGGAAGCGCACTTGCTATGTCGATACTCTCTGGTGTTCTCGTGTTTGTTGCGTCCTCGGCGGGGGGCGTGCTTTGGTTTGCAAAGGGGTACTCAACGCCTCAGGCAACGATATGACAGTTGTTTAGTTATGCTGCGAAAGATTTACATTATTTTGGTGCACACCATTCGTGTGTTGGCGAAAAAAGTGGGCTTGCTTTCCTTATTGGAGAGTCGACGTGATAGGCAGTCGCTTCTTTACGTACGGAGCCTATTCTCGATTTACGATGTCGATGACATGGTACAGCTCGATCTACCATGGTGGACATTTGCCGCTGCGGCTTACGTTGAGAACTTTCTTCGGAGCAAAAATGGTGAGGCGAACGTGTTTGAGTACGGCCCTGGTGCAAGTACTGTCTGGCTCGCGAAGCGTGCGAGACAGGTCGCTTTTGTTGAGCACGACGGAGATTTTGCAGCAGTTCTCAGGCGCTTGACTGAGGGGGTTTATAACGTCAGCGGAGTGCTGATTCCCCCAGAAATAAACCCAAGGCAAGCATTGGTTGCACCCTCTGGTAGAGTGGGCTATGAAAACTGTGATTTTGAGAATTATGTGGCGGCGATACGAGATGCAGGAGGTCCGTTTGATATGATCGTCATCGATGGCCGTGCCCGAAACGCGTGTTTGAAGGAGGCAGTCAAACATGTTAAACCAAATGGAATCATTCTGTTCGACAATAGTCGGCGCGAAAGATATCGATTGGCGATCGAACAAGTCGGATTTTCGCCTTTGCGTTTCCCCGGATTAGCACCCGCACTCCCATATTTAGAAGAAACGACGATTCTAACCCGAGGGGGCACATGATTCGGCCAAGTTTGGAGAAAATCGGATTGGCGTTAGCTGCAGGCTACGTTTTTCTCCAACCAGTCATGTTACAGAATCCGCTCAAACCGGTTTTGTCTTATGGTTTGGGGTCGATGCAGATTGCCGATGTGCTTTTCCCGTTTATGTTGACTTGGATGGTCTGGTGGGTAATTACGGAAGCGAGATCGGGAGAATTGCGCAGGTACGCGCTCGAGCACCGAACTCTGGGAATTAGCGTCGTCTCGACGGCAATCGCCTTTTACATAAGTGGCGCAGGCACGGAATACTCGCCACGATTGATCGACGTGGCTAAGTATCTTTATCTGCTTGGGTTGTTAGTTTTCTTTGTGTTGGCACTAAGTTCTAGAGCGGTAGTACCCGTGTTTCGTGTCCTTGTATACGCATCGATTGCATACATGTGTGTATCTCTCGCGTTTTACTTCGCCGCTTATGTGTACGGCTATTCGAGCAATTTCGCACAGATACGCGAGGGATTTCCATATCTGGGCCGCGTGGTTCGATTGAATGGGCCTATGTTGCCGACGTCGAAGTTATTCGGCATGTATTTGCTGATGCTGGCACTATTGCTCATTTTGGGCAGAGATTTGGTAGATCGCTGGGTTTGGCGGTTAGCCCTGGCACTCACAGTCGTTTGTGCTTTGCTGACGTTGGGCAGGGTCGGTGTCGCCGCGGCAGCTTCGGTGGTTTTAGGGATCGCGTCGTTTTCGGAAAAGCGTTGGCGTTGGTTGGCTTTGTTGACTATACCGGTGTTGGTTGCTGCAGTCGCTATACAGGTGCTAACGATTTGGCATATCGACGTTAATCAAGTTGCATGGGTTTGCAGTGCAGACTACCACATCGAAGAACAAACGCAGTATTTCGGCTGGTATCGTGAGCCCACGATGTGCAAGCTATCACTGGATGGTGGAATCACCTATAGCTCCTACTTCCTGATGAAACTGGTCGCGTGGAAAGCTTGGCTTTCTCACCCGATTTTTGGAATTGGTGCGTATCAATACGTAGAGGTGTGGCGTGCCGCCGTTGGGACGGATATTCAGGAATATTATAGAAATTATTTGTTTACCATGGCACAAAGTACCTATTTGACCCTTTTGGCAGAAACCGGCTTAGTCGGTTTTGTAGCGTGGTGCAGTTTGATCTTGGTGTTTCTGCGCAAAATCATGAAGGCATTGAGTGGAAATGACTCCGTGCGATGTGCATTTCTCACATGGATCGCATGCTTTGTGTATGCACTTGTCGATCTGGATGTGCAGAATTTCAGGTTCCTGTACACTTTGCTTCCGCTTGCTGCTGCTATAGCTTGGCAGGTTCATCGATTGCCATCAACCACTAGATAGGGGTAATAAGGTGGCATTCGGGCAAGTGCTGGAAAAGCTGAAGGAATTTCGCCTAGACGCGGCCGATGGGCAAAGTGCATTGGTTTGCAATACTGCGGTCACGCGGTTTACTTTGAGAGTATTCGGAGTGCCGCACATGGGACTGCGTATCCGTGCGAACCTTATTCCAGCCAAGATGCGCAAGGTTCTTCCACGAACCATAATCGATGCGGGATCGGGCAATGGATTGTACTAGCTGGAACTGACACCGCATGGCTAACATGTTCATGGGATAGAGTTGGATCAAACCAAAATCTCTAGAGTGGAACATTATGCACGGGAAGCAAATCTCGAAAATGCGAGTATGCAAAAAGCAGATCTCACTGATCCTGCGAAAGCTATACAAGAAGCGGATTAGGGTGTTTGTTCTGACGTCTTGGAGCACATCCCGAAAGATCAAAGGGCGGTCTCCACGTTACGCACTCTTACACGGCGCGGCGGAACTCTCATTGTAACCGTCCCGCGTGCCTCTCCATTCGCTGCCCGTGTCGAAAACAGCTTTGATCATGTTCGTATCGGATATAAAAAGAAGTAACTTCAGGACCTGCTTGAGGCCGAAGGGTTTCGCATTGTGGAGGTAAAGCAGTTTTCAAAACGTTCGGCCATATTGCATGGATGATCGACCGAAGTCTACGTCGTTACACATTACTAAAAGTATTGTTTTCCCGGCCACTTTTCTTTCTGGTCGCATTGGATGGAGTGATCCCTTACGACAGAAATGTCGGAGACATTTTTATGGTGTTGAGATTGCCAGAGGATTAATCGGTGCGATTAGATGAAAGCGCAAACGGGGTATGCTGGTCCAACACTCACCGTGTGGCGGTATTCAAATTCCGTTCGCTGCAGAAGGATGTTTGTATCCAATGTGCGGGATTGGTGTAATTCTCGGCGCGTCTGCTCAATCTATTGAGAACGTGTTGAGCGTCTTCAACGCGACGCTAGCGCATCGTGGCCCGGATGACGAAGGGATGTATCGACTTCGAACAGAATATGGTTTGACTTTAGGAATGTCTCACCGGCGATTATCGATACTCGACCTTTCGATAGCCGGTCACCAACCGATGGTTGATGAAGCTACCGGAAACGCCATCGTATTCAACGGCGAAATCTACAATTACCGTGAACTGGCGACTGAGTTGGAAGCGAAAGGCGAGCGCTTCGTCAGCACTAGCGACACGGAAGTCCTGTTGAAGGCGTACAGGTATTACGAGGCATCGGACTTGTTACGGCGCCTGCGCGGAATGTTCGCTTTTGCTCTTTGGGATGCCAAGAAACAAAAATTATTGTTAGCTCGCGATCCCGTAGGTATTAAGCCGCTCTATTACACGGTCGGTGGCGATCGGTTCGCATGCGCGTCAGAAGCCGGGGTGCTGGCACGCGCAGGACTTGCGGACAGTGGATTCGATGCCAAGGCGTTGGATTCATTTCTGACGTTCGGTTCAGTACAGGCGCCGCTCTGTATCTACCGCGGTATAAGGGCGCTGTTGCCGGGTCATCTGATGTGGGTATGCGGTAACGCCACTTCAGGGACACCGATTCCGTATTGGGATTGGATGCCGGAACATGTCGCCGGCGGGCACAAGGAGATTGCACACCGGTTACATGGTTCAATGCGCCGGCATTTAGTGGCTGACGTACCGGTGGGCATCTTTCTCTCGGGAGGTTTTGATTCCACGGCTTTAGCAGTGTTGGCGATGCAGATAGCGGAAGAGCCAGTCAAGACTTTTACCCTGGGTTTCCCGGAGGATCCGTCGACTTCAGAAGAAACTTCAGCGGCAGCGATTGCATTACGCCTCGGCACAGAACATCAGGGTATCGAAATGATACAGTCAGATCTTCGGCGCGAACTCCCAGCCTTTTTTTCCGCAATGGATCAACCCAGCGACGATGGCTTGAACGTGTTTCTCGTGAGCCGTGGTGCGGCGCATGCTGGTATGAAAGCCTGCCTGCACGGAGTCGGGGGCGACGAGCTCTTTGGTGGCTACCCGTCATTTACACAGGTGCCTAAAGCCCTGATGCTGGCCATGCTTCCAGTTTGGCTGCGGCGTCTATTCGCCCGAGTTGCGGACGGTGATAGTGTGGTTCGCGCAAAGCTGGCGAATCTGCTGCGTAGCGACTTGGGTCTGCTAGAAGCATTTCTGATCCGGCGCAGTGTATTCTCCTATGAGCAGCGTCGTGCGCTCCTTGGCGGAGACCCGCCTTTGGGGCGTTCGGGAATGCCACCGGAATGGTCCGACCATATGGCAGGCCGCATCGCGAAGTCACTCGACACCTTTGGGGCCCTGAGCGCATTCGAGCTTGCGCAATATGCCGGCAACAAGCTGTTAGTGGATGGTGATGTGATGAGTATGGCTCATGGACTCGAGCTGCGTTTCCCGTTGCTGGACGTCGATCTTATTAACTGCGTTCTGGCCACTCCGGGTACGGAGAAGCGTAACCGTAGGCGTTCCGTAGGGAAACCGGCGCTCACGCAGGCCGTGAAAAACTTCCCGATGGATTTGATGAGCCGCAAAAAGCACGGATTTACCCTGCCTTTGCAGCAGTGGTTGCGCCAAGGGTTACGCGATGAACGTGAATCGGTTACGGCGGAGCTGGTTGAGGGTTTTGGGATCGCGCGTCCCGCCGTGGAGGCGACTTGGCATCGTCTCGATGCATCCAGGGGCGGTCAGGAATGGCTACGAGCATGGCAGCTTTATGCGCTCGGCAACTGGCACCGCAGGCATTCGCATCTTGCTAAAGTAGCGTCGGCGGCGTGAGGCGCGATCATAAGTCGTGACGGACATTCTCGTGGCCTATTGCGAGCCTTGGGACACGCCTTTGTGGACCTCGAAACGCCATTATCTAGAGCGATTGGCGAATCAGGGTCATCGTGTGTTGTACGTAGAAATACCAGCCAATCCACTGTCAGTACTGAGACGACCAGGAGACTTTTTCAGGCGTCATCTGCCGCGAATCCGCGCTGGTATTATCCCGGTACAGGAAAACATCTGGGCAGTCACCGGCATCTTTCCGTTGTCTTACCACCGGGGCCTGGGTGGGCTTTTCGATCATCCATGCCTGAACAATATCAATCAGCAGTTCTTCCGGCGGCGTCTTGCGCGAGCCATGCGCACGCTTGGTTTCGATCACCCGGTCATCCTGAGCTACTACCCGTTGTTACTGCCGGTCGTGGACTGGATCAATCCCAGGCGCGTGGTGTTCCACATGGTGGATGAATGGCAGGGTCTTGCCGGCATTCCCCGCAGCATGATCGGGCTTACGCTGGGCATGCTTGCGCGCGCGGATGTTACGATCGTATCGTCGCGACCGCTGCTTGAACGTTACCGCGACGGCGCCCGTGACATTTACCTGCTGCGCCACGGCACCGATCTTGACCTGTTCCTCCCGGTTCTGGAAGGCAGGGTGGCTCCTGATGTCAGGGTGGCGGCGCTGCCCGGTGTCAAGGTGGGGTATTACGGCGCCCTGCACAAACTCGATTTCGGACTCATACACGAAGTGGCGTCACGCAGGCCCGACTGGTCGTTCGTCTTCATCGGGCCGGTCAGTGGCAGCCAGGGCGTCGGCGCGCTTCCGCCGCTACCGCCCAACGTGCGGTTCTGGGATGTCTGGCGCCGCGAGGCACTGCCTGGTTTCCTGGCCGGGCTCGATCTGTTCTGGATGCCATTTGTTCGCAACGAACTTACGCACGCCATGTGCCCCATCAAGCTGTTTGAGGTGCTTTCCGCGGGGAAGCCAGTAGTCAGCACCGACCTGGACGAGACTCGAGATGCGGGCGGGGAGATGGTCGAATACGCACGCGACGCTGAAGGACATCTGTCGGCGCTCGGGAGTGCGTTGACCCTGGACGACGAGGCCAGACGCAAGTCCCGATCGGCAGCAGTGTCGGGTTATGACTGGTCCGCGCGGACAGCGGTGTTTTCCAAATTGCTGCTGGGATACGAGACAGAGGCGCATCGCTGATGGGGATCATACAGAAATGACCAGGACATCCGAGCGGGCTGACGAGGTGCTGAAGAAGAGTTCGCGTGAGTGGTGGTCGCGGCATTCCCAGGACTATGTTGCGCCTGGTGAAACACCCCATGAGGGTGTGCCCGCCGGCATGCCGGACAGCGACTTTCTGGCGTACTTGGATGTGATCGACCGCAATTTCATTGCGGATGCCTATTTTGCCCAACCACGCGGCCGGTCGCTGTTCTCCGGTCTGATGCCCGTGGCATGGCTGGAGGGAAAGCGGGTTCTGGAAGTGGGCTGCGGGCTCGGAGCGCATACCGAAATGCTCTGCCGGGCGGGCGCCAGAGTCACAGCGGTGGATCTTTCCCCGACTTCGGTGGAGGTCACGTGTCGAAGGTTGGCACTCAAGGGACTGACCGCCGAGGTCCGCGAAGCGGACGCCGAGGCGCTACCGTTCGCCGATACAAGTTTCGACGCCATATGGAGCTGGGGCGTCATCCATCACAGTCCCGATACCGTCGCCTGCGCCCGCGAGATGATCCGCGTACTTCGTCCGGGGGGATGGATGGGGATCATGCTTTACCACCGGCACTCCCTCTACAACTGGATCAACGTCATTTTTCGCTATGGGATCCTGCGGGGAAGGCTCCTGCGTATGAGCGTCCAGGAGTTGCACAACCGCTATACGGACGGCAAGGAGAACGAGGGCGCGCCCCTCTCGAAGTACTACACCCGACGCGAGATACGCGACGATCTGTTCCTGGGTGTCCGGATCACCCGGCAACGCTGTTTTGAGCAGAAGCACGCGGTTTCGTTCTTCGTACCCGCCCGCTGGCGCCGGAGTTGGGAACGGATGATCCCGGATACTTTATATACCTGGCTGTGGTCGAGGTTGGGCTTTCTGGTTTTTTCGGAAGGGTACAAGCCTGATGGCGGCGACTAGCGGCGGTTACGGTTCCCATCCGCTGCTCGCGAAAATCCGCAACCCCCGGCTGCGGCGCCTGGCGCGCATGGTCTATCCGCCGATGCCGACGCTGAACGTGATTCCGTCCGCGGTGCTGAACGGGATACGGGAGGCTCTGTTCCGCCCGGGCAGTATGGTCCTGAACATTGGTTCCGGCGGATTGTCCGGCTGCGGCCGGCGGTTATGGACGCAGCCGGGTGCATTACGCTGCCATGTCATTCATATGGACCTAAGTGGCGGAGAGCCGGTGAATCTGCGCGGCGATGCGCACGTGCTCCCGTTTTCCGACGGAAGCCTGGACGCCGTCATCATGCAGGCCGTGCTCGAGCACCTGGCCGAACCCCGAACCGCGCTGACCGAGGTCTGGCGGGTGTTGCGACCGGGCGGCATTTTGTACGTCGAAATTCCGTTTCTCCAGGGCTTTCACGCCGATCCGCACGATTACCAGCGCTATACGTTGCCGGGCCTGCGCCGCCGTTTGGCGGGATTCGAGGAACTTGCCAGCGGGGTCAGCGTGGGACCGTTCTGCACGTTGGTCTGGGTGCTGCGCGACGGTCTCAGCAACTGTTTCCGCAACCGCGTGATGTACACCTTCAGCCGCGCGCTCGCCGGCTGGATGCTCAGTCCGGTTCGCTACCTGGATTACCTGGCGCGTTACAGCCCTGCTGCGGAACGCTTGGCCAACGAATACTATTATCTTTGCCGCAAACCATTGCCATGAAAGCGCCGGAGCTCTTGTCCGGACAGGACATACTGATTCTTTCCCCCAGCGAGTGGAGGGACAACGCGGTCTCCAACATGCAGATCGCGGCCCTGTTGAGCGACCGCAACAAGGTCGTATACGTCGAAACGATGGGCAGCCGCATGCCGCGCCTATCGGAACTGGGCCGGGTCTGGGAGCGCCTGAAACGCATTGTCGGCGGAGCGACCGCACGCGGAGGGCATCGGGGGCTAGATCCACGCCGTGTCACCATCCTGAGTCCGTTCGCTGTCCCCCTGCATGGAAACAGGGTGGTGGACTGGTTCAACCAGCGGATACTGGTTTTCCAGGTGAAACGACTGATGCGCCGTTTGGGAATGCGCCGTCCGATTATCTGGTCGTTCTCGCCCCGTTGGGAACCCGTGGTCGAAGACCTGGAGCGCCGATGCCTGATATTTCACTGCGTCGATGCCTTGCATACCTATGATGCCTCGCCCGTCTTCCGCGCGCGCTTCGAGCGGACGGTATGCAGAGCCGACATGGTGTTTACGCCCGGCGTGCTGCTGGAGCAGGAGTTGCACCGGCTCAATCCGGCGACCCACCGGATCGGACATGGATGCGGGTCGGATCACCTGGATTACCGTGATGACGGCGGTATTCCGGCGGATTTGCGGTCGACGCCAGAACCACGTGTCATATACGCCGGCACCCTCGCCAACTGGGTCGATTACCGCCTGCTTACGGACGTCGCCGGGTGTCTACCAGAAATCTCATTCCTGCTGGTGGGCTATGTCCACGCGCTGGCACCCCGGGAGGATGTAAGACTGCTGCGCTCGCTGCCCAATGTGCATCATCTCGGGTACAAGGATTTCGCCGATCTGCCTCTCTATTACCGGTGTTCGGCGGTCGGCATCGTCCCTTACCAGGCGGACAACGAGCACATCCTCTACTCCTCCCCGACGAAGTTCCTGGATTACGTCGCCGCGGGCTTGCCGGTTGTGAGCACCCGGTTTCCTGCGGCCGAAACCATGCAACCGATGGTGTATTGTGCCGATACGGCGGAGGAGTTTGCGGCCGCCATCGAAAAAGCGATCGCCGACAACTCGCCGGGACGCGCGGCACAGCGCAGAGCCTACGCCAGCGCTCATACCTGGGAGAGACAGGTGGCGAAGATGTGTGGCCATATACGCCGGCATCTCAATGGAGGCTAGGACGGCGATGTTTTCACTTGCTGCCTGGAACAGGTTCAAGGCCGGGAGGCTGCCGGATGCGGACTTCATGCGACAGCTGGTCGCTTACGGGCTGTCCGTCATCGGCACCATGGTGGGCAGTCTGGTCCTGGTGCTCGTGTTGGTCCGCCTGCTTCCCGCGGAGGAATACGGCGGCGTCGTGCTGACCAAGATATCACTGCTGGTCGTCGTTTCGCTCGGCGGGCTGGGATTGTCACAGGCGGCCGTGCGCTGGGTGGGTTTCAAGCAGCGTCCGGAGTTGGTGCTGGGCACTGTATTGGCCGGGGTTGCGCTTTCGTCGGTGCCGGCGGCGGTGGTCATGATCTGCGTCGCGGCCGTGTTTGCCGACTACCTGGGCTTGACGCCGGGTCTGCTGCTGTTCGCCGCCATAGTGGCGCTGGTACCGAGCTACTTGCTCAACAATGAACTCCTAAACTGGCCGCGCGCCATGCACCAGGCGAGACGCCATGCTGTGCTGAACACAGCGCGAGCCCTGGAGCAGTTGTCGTTTGTCACAGCCGGCGTGCTGTGGACGGGCAACGCGAACGGTTTCATTTACGGCCTCGCCGCCGGCGAGTTGGCCTTCATGACGGGGCTCGTCATCACCCGTCGCGAGCGCCTGGCTTTCGACGCCGGGTTGCTCGGGAAGATGCTGGGTTATGGCTGGCCGCACACCACAGTCATTGCTAGCAGTTTCCTGCTTACCTACGTCGACCGCTACATGCTCGCTTTTCTCACCAGCGACACGACCGCCGTGGCGTACTATGACGCCGCTTACGTATTGGTCGGTTCGGCGCTGGCCTTGCTGGTCAGGCCCTTCAACCTGTTTTTGTTTCCAGCCTACACCAGGCGATATGCGGAGCAGGGCGAACAGGCCACGGTGCATTTGGTCAACAAGGCACAGGATCTTTTTCTACTTGCAGGACTGGGAGTGGCAACCCTGATGGTATTGTTGCGCCAACCGATGCTGGAATGGCTGTATCCCGCCGGGTATGGAAACGCAGCCTCGATATTCGCCGCGGTGGCGTACGGTACGCTGATGAACGGTGTGTTCATGGCGACGGTGGCCGGTCTGTATATTTCCAACAGAACTATGATGGTCGGCGCCGCAGCCCTTGCAGCTCTTGCCGTGAATATTTTTGCTAACTGGTTGCTGATTCCGCGATGGGGTATTGATGGTGCAGCGGCCAGTACTGCACTGGCTGGGTTCGTACAAGTAGCAGTCGGATATTATTGCTCTCGCCGGATACTGCCTGTGAAATTACCCGTGGCGTGGCTTGGCATAGGAGCGGTGTGGCTTGGATTGGTTCAGTGGGCAAGCACCTGATGTGGACTCATAAGGTTAATCTGGAGAAGCACCGATTATGATGGTGTTTGTGCAACGGCTGGTACGCGTGGTCAGGAAGGAAGCGGAAGCGTTATTCCGATCCATCAGGCCTCTGCGTCCGGATGCGCGGCGGAGTGCCTCAAGCCTCGGTTTTGGCTCAACCGAAGATTTGGTGGCCCACTTCTACCGGCGCCAAGAACCATGCTTCATGGACTGGACCATGCGTTCCGGACCGGTGTCGGTGCGCGCCTTCCACGAACGCTTCCCGGATGCTGCGGCCGACATTTGTGGTCAGGCGGACGCTCTTTGTCGTGGTGAGGTTGAGTTGCATGAGTATCGGTACCATGCGGCTGGGAGGATCCGGTGGCATTTCGATCCAGTATCGCAAGAGGAAATCCCGCTGAGATATTCACGCTATTATCGTTTCAACACGCACGATGATTTCCCCGACGGATCGCGTGATCCCATACTCTTGTTCAAGCTTCATACACATCAACATTTGTGCCGGCTCGGGCAGGCTTATCAACTGACCGGTGAAGAGCGCTATATCGACTCTCTGAATTCCCAGCTCACCGAGTGGATACACCACTTCCCGGTCGGCCATGGATATCCGTACCTCATCGTCCTCAACGTAGCCCAGCGGCTCATTTCGTGGTGCATCATTTATGTTTTCTCGCGATCTAGTCGGCGTTTCAGAGACAGCATGCTTCCGCTGTTCATTGACGCGCTGGCCCTGCAGGCGCGCTTTCTGTATCGCTCGTTGTCTGTTCACGGTCCAACGAACAACTTCGTACTTACCGAATGCGTCGCGTTATGGATGGTTGCACTCTTATTCCCAGAGTTTCCGGAGGCATCCCGCTGGGAGGCGAAAGCGCTGGAAGTCCTGCGGCGCGAGCTGCAGAAGCAGATATTGCCGGACGGGACAAGTTTCGAGAAATCTACGGGCTACCAGCGATTCGTCGCTGAATTGCTGATCCTGCTTGTTTGGTGCGATCGGTCGTCCACCTCACAGGAGTTAGACACTCGAAGCGGGCTACAGGGAGTCCTATCCTCACTGCTTTACCTGTCTGGCCCGGACGGTAGCATGCCGCAATTGGGGGATGTGAGTCTCGAGAGGGCGTTCTGGCTCGCTACTGGCGAGGATATGTGTGACATCCGGGAGTTGTTGGCGGCTGGCGCATCATTGCTTGATGATCCAAGTCTGAAGTGGGGGGCGCAAAAGGCGGCACAAACGGTATTCTGGTTTTCAGGCGCTGACGGGTTGACGCAGTTCGACAACGTCGAAGCCCATCCGCCATCGAAGGCATCCAGGCTGTTTCCCGACGGGGGATTTGCCGCATTGCGGAACAGCTGGGAGGAGCCTGGCTTGTTGGTCGTGGTTGATTGCGGCGGCGTCACGCAACCCGGCGGTGGTGGACATGGGCACAATGATGTCCTCAGCTTTGTGCTGTGGAAAGGTGGCCAGCCGGTTATCGTCGACCCCGGTACCTATACCTATTTCAGTTCCCGTCGCTGGCGGAATATCTTCCGCAGCACGGCAAGCCACAACGTTGTACAGGTTGATGGTGCCGAAATCGCCACACTCGGTCCCGGTCTTTTTCAAGTATCCGCCGTACACCACACCATTCATCACTGGGAGGTGAATGAGCAATTCGTGACGTTCGATGCCGACCATTCGGGGTATGCGAGGTTTGCTCAACCAGTTCTGCCACGGCGACAGATGGTGCTTTTGAATTCGAACGCGTTGATTCTGCGTGATCTCATAGGAGGGGAAGGTGAGCACGAGCTTGTGTGGCGGTTTCATTGCGCGCCCGGTGTATCGCCGGGCGTAACGGCTACAGGTGATCTTCATTTGAACCTTCCGGGCGGCGATGGGATGCTGCTCCTGTTTCTGCAGTCGGAAAAGCCAACCTGGGAGTTAGGAAGTGGTTGGTTCTCGCCGCGCTACGGCGAGAAGTTGGCGATCGCATGCCCCACGTTTACAGTTCTTACTGCGCTTCCCGTATCTTTGGCACTTGGTATGGTGCCGCTTGCTAAAGGGGAAGCAGTAGATACAGCACGGACGACGGAGATCAGGGCGGCGCTCGTACGTGAGATGAATGCTTGTATTCCCGGGACGGAGCCGATTAGCATCACGACCTCTTTGCCGGATCGCCCATTGCGGGCAAATGAAGAGAGGAAGATGGATGGGCGAGGGCGATAAAAACACAGTTTTCCTGGCAAAGCGTGGCAGATTCTTTTTCCGGAAGAGCCCGCGCGAAATCGATGAAACCATGTCCGTGCGTTATCTGGCGTGCGAGGGCTACCGCTTGGCAACCAGAATGAGGTTTTCTGGCAGAGCGTCGGGCAGCCGGGTTCGCTGGGTCGTCGACCATGTGCGCGAGTTGGCACAGCTTATTCAGCAAATCGGTCTAATCAACACGCTCAGGGCTCTGCGGTATGCGGCCTCCCCGAAGGTGCTGTACGTGGATGCCGTGAAGGTTGTCGACGAAACCACCCACGAGGAAAGTACCTTCTATAGTGAATACGGTATCCCGCTAGCCGCCTCCTACACAAAGGCTCTTCTCAAGACATATGGGTGCTCCGAAACCGCGATACAGCCCGAGAGCGTGGTAAAGACATATCGCATCGAGGAAATAAACAGCTCAGCGGTCGAAATGCAGCGTGGCCCGAGAAAATCTGGTGGATCAACGTCCCGCGCCGCCGTTGGTCCGCGTTCAACACGCACACGATGGATCGTAGCGGGCGCGGGCAATTTCTGCGCAACCGTTCTAGTGCCTTCGATTCTGAATGCAGGCGGAAAAATCGTTGGCGTCTGTTCGAACATAGGGGCCAGCGCCGAGACACTCGCACGCGCGTTCAATATTGACGAGACGTTCGAGTCGTTTGAGGAAATGCTTGGATCCGGCGTTCGAGCCGACAATCTTCTGATCGCAACGCCGCCCTACCTACATCCTGTTCACCTGCGTGCAGGCATCGAGGCTAACTACAGAATATACTGCGAGAAGCCCGCAGCGGTTGACAGGCAGGGCTTGGATCTCATACGCGATTATTCCTCCTATGAGAATTGCATGATCGGATTCAACAGACGCTTCATTCCGGCGATCCAATACCTCATCAACAGTCCGGCCTACCGTGAATGCGGTGGACCTAAGATGATCACCTACGTGGTCAATCTAGGCGAATTCAGCGTGGCGATGGCGAAAAAGCATCTCGGCGGAGGGACGACGGTAGGGTCATGTTGTCACTACTTGGATCTCATCGAATTTATCGCCGGATGTAGAATCCGTGACTTCACTTTGCAGCGTTATCCGGACGTCAACGACGGACTTGTTCACGGGGGCAGTTTTTCCTGCGTATGTTCACTCGAGGATGGCTCGGTTGCGACACTGGTTTTTGTCAGAACCGAACGCCCGATAAAGGGTTTGAAAGAGCAAATCTGTATCGCCGGCGCGGGATTGAATGCTGTCGTCAATGACTTCTCCGACGTGCTTGTTAACGGTGCCCACCGCCGTTTCCTTTTTGGCACTAAGGGATGGCAATTGGCGATGCGACACTTCCATGGTGATGATTCGCTGGCAGCGTCTGATCTAACTCCTACCCTGGCCGATGGCATTCACATCTGCGAGTTGACACTGGCGATTGATGAGGCACTGGAAGCAGACACCGGTAGCGGGTCGGTGGGGTGCGGCCATGTAAGAGCGGCAGGTCGGTCTTGAGCGCCAATGGATTCATCGAACCTGTCAGACACCGCTGACTTGCCAGGTATTCGTTGGCATTTCCGTGTGGACTCGAGGACGACATGAATATCGCCATTATCGGTTGCGGCTACGTCGCAGATTTTTACCTGAGATCTCTCCGCTATCATCCAGAGCTGAGCCTGCGAGGCGCCTACGACATCAACCAGTCGCGTCTCGAAGAATTTTGCGACTATTTCTCCGTCAGGCCCTATAGAAGCGCAGATGAGCTCCTTGGTGACGATTCGGTCGAGTTGATCCTGAACTTGACAAACCCCCGGAGTCACTACGATGTCACCCGAGCCTGTATCGAGGCCGGTAAGCATGTGTATTCAGAAAAGCCTCTGGCCATGAACTACGAGAGCGCGGAAGAGTTGGTGGGTCTGGCGAGAAGCAGGGGAGTCTACTTGGGGGCAGCGCCTTGCAGCGTACTTGGGGAAACGGCGCAGACTGTCTGGAAGGCGTTGAGCGACGGTGTCATTGGCCCGGTGCGATTAGTGTATGCGAATTTCGACGCAGGTATGACGTCCAGGCTCCAGTACCGGTCTTGGCGCAGCGAATCGGGCGCCCTATGGCCCGCCAAGGACGAGTTTGAGGTAGGCTGCACTTACGAGCACGCCGGGTATTTTCTGACGTGGCTGGCGGCGTTTTTCGGCCCGGCTAAGGCGGTAACGGCTTTTGCCTCGTGCCAGGTTCCGGACAAGGGAATACCGCTTGATGTGATTACCCCTGATTACACCGTCGGCAATATCGAGTACGAGGGTAACGTGGTGGCGCGCGTCACGTGCAGCATTATCGCCCCGCTCGACAGGTCCCTGATGCTCATGGGTGAGCGCGGGATCATCTACGTGAAGGATATTCGCGACGATGCCTCACCAGTGTACGTGAAAAGTATACCGCCCCACCGCCTGGAAGCGGCATTGGAATATCGCCTTGACCACTGGTCGTCACGCATCGAGCGATGGTTGAACTGGTTACCATGGTCCTGGGGTAATTATTCGCGCATCAAGCGGAACTATCCTTTCGCGCAAAAACCGGCATTGCGATGGTCCGCGCGATATAAGCCGGTAGATTTCTGCCGCGGCCCTGCCGAGATGGCCGCGGCCATCCGGAATCACCGTCCGAGCGTATTCTCAGCTGAATTCGCACTGCATATAACAGAGTTGATCGGGGCTCTGCAGTATCCTGGAAAATCCGGCGGCAGGCAGATAATACGTTCGGTGTTTGCTCCAATATCCCCGTCTTGAGTTTCTGTGATGGCGTGGACTCCTGTCGCGGGAAACAACCTGCTGCTTTAACCGGGAGTAGCTTTATTCATGCAACAAAAAATATTCGTTGATTGTCTGATATGCGACAAATGCAATTGTTAAGTCGTGGTCACGTCAGTGGTAGCGACCTTGCCTTGGATGCAGGCCTTAGACCGGCCCGTGATATCAGACCTAACGGGTATTGGCGTAATCTTGGAGCGAGTATTGGAAAGCCGTTTCTGATCTACGTCTACGATGTTCCGCCCAGGAGAGATGCCCAGTATTCGTACGCGGCGCACTGCATGATGCTCGTATTATCTATACTGGCTGCTGTTTTCTTGTTTCGCCGGCAAGATGGGGTAGCCTGGCTGGTTGTCGTATTGATAGTCGCGCTGATTGCGTGGCGCACAGGCATGCTTGCGTTCATCGATGCCCTCACAAGGCGCTGCGCTCACTTCGTTCCCATCATGATTTTGCTTATCGCCGATATTGTCCCGTCTGTGTTGCGAGCACCCAGAAGATGAGGGTGATTGGCGATTTGACTATTACTGCCGGAATTGGCGAAAAATGTGCGGCATAGCGGGGTTCTTACAAGACGGTAGTGCCCGAGACACGTACGATTGGTTAGCGGTCGCCGGAGAGATGGTTGCTTCTCTGCGCCACCGCGGCCCAGACGGGAGTGGCGTCTGGTTCGATCCGGAATGTAACGTAGTCATGGCACATACTCGGTTGGCGATTGTCGATCTGACCCCGGCCGGCGATCAGCCAATGACCTCCGATGGTGGCCGGTACACAATCGTTTTCAATGGAGAAATTTACAATTTTCGCGTGATTCGTTCAGAATTGGAGCGCGAAGGGCAGTGTTTTCGGGGGCATTCGGATACGGAGGTCGTCCTGGCAGCGATTTGCCATTGGGGGATCGAGGGGGCCGTAAATCGGTTTTCCGGTATGTTCGCATTCGCCGTGTGGGACCGGAGTGAGCGCACTATTCAGCTTGTGCGTGACCGACTCGGGGAAAAGCCTTTGTACTACGGAAGGCTTGGCAGGACATTCGTTTTCGGGTCTGAACTGAAGGCGCTTCGATGTCATCCGGCCTGGCGAGGTGAAATTGATCTGCAGGCACTCAAACAATTCATGCGCTACGGTTACGTACCTGCGCCAAAAAGCATTTATACAGATATATCGAAACTCGAACCAGGGACGATTCTGACACTAAAGGTCTCGGGTGGTGATTTTGCAACGACAGTGACCCGCTATTGGTCGCTTGAGGAAACCGTGAGACTGCGCCGCGAAGCGGCGACGGATATACAGGAAAGTGAGGCGATTTCGCAACTCGATGGTCTGCTAAGGTCGGTGATTCGAGATGAACTGATGGCCGATGTGCCGCTGGGGGCGTTTCTTTCGGGCGGCGTGGATTCCTCAACAGTGGTTGCGCTGATGCAGGCGGAGAGCTCGGCGCGCATCAAGACGTTTACGATTGGCTACCATGAGAAGGATTTCGACGAGTCTGTCCATGCGCGTGCGATCGCTCGACACCTTCAAACCGATCACACCGAGCTTCATGTGACGCCGGATCAGGCATTAGCGGTGGTCCCTCGCATGCCTCAACTTTACGATGAACCCTTTGCAGATGTTTCACAGATCCCGACGTTTCTAATCGCGAAACTGACGCGGCAGCACGTTACGGTGAGCCTTTCGGGAGACGGTGGCGACGAGTTTTTCGGGGGATATAACCGTTACCTTTGGGGGCAGTGGCTAACGCGGATAATACGATGGGTGCCAGCCAGTAGTCGCCGATTGATTTCGCGCATCTTGATTTCGGTTCCACCGGCACGCTGGGAAGCTGCATTCAGGGCCATTGGTGGCATAGTGCCGGGCGCAGCAAGGGTACGGTCAGCCGGTGACAAGTTACACAAACTGGCGGGTATTCTCTCGGCCGCGAACACCAACGATTTGTATTTGAGGCTGGTGTCCCGGTGTTACGAGCCAGGCAGGTTGGTAGCAGGAGGCGGTGAGGCACCGGAAAGGGAGGCACAGGCGCTAGGAAAGGGAGATTTTGTGGAAGCCATGATGTATCGGGATGCAGTCACGTTCCTGCCTGACGATGTTCTTGTCAAGGTTGACCGAGCGACAATGGGGGTCAGTTTGGAGTCGCGTGCACCGCTGCTGGATCATCGAGTCGTAGAATTCGCGGCTTCTCTACCTCTTGGTATGAAGATTCGCGAAGGGCAAGGTAAGTGGCTGTTGAGGCAGGTGCTATACCGCTATGTACCTCGCGACTTGATAGATCGACCCAAGTCGGGTTTCGGGATTCCTATGGACGTTTGGTTGCGGGGACCATTGCGCGATTGGGCCGAGACGTTACTAGATTCAGCTAACTTAAAGCGCACTGGATTTTTAGACTCCGCGATCATTCATACTTGGTGGGCTGAACATTTATCGGGCAGCCGTAATCGGCAGTCGCAACTCTGGTGCGTGCTGATGTTCCAGGCCTGGCTGGCGGAACAAGTGTGACTGCCGGTGCGGTTCTACTGTTTCTTGTGACCGAAGATTGGTATTTCGCTTCTCATCGGTTACCCCTCGCGGTGGACGCGGGCAAGGCAGGCTATCAGGTAGTGGTCGCCACGCGCGTACGGTCGCATGGTGACAGGATTTCTAAAAGAGGGATTCGCGTGATTGATTTTGACCTCGGACGGCGCTTCATTAATCCGTTGACAGAAATTATGGTGCTGTGGCGACTTGTTCGTCTGTATGCGCACGAGCGACCCGCAGTTGTCTATCACGTGGGGATGAAGCCGGTGGTATACGGATCGTTGGCAGCTCGGATTGCAGGTGTTGCAGCGAGGGTCAACGCTATCGCGGGGCTTGGCTATGTGTTCACATCGCGCCGCCTCAAGGCAAAGTTCTTACGGCCGTTTTTGAAGACCGCATTACGAATTTTGCTTCGAGGTGGGAAGAGCCGAGTTATTGTCCAGAATCGCGATGATCAACGAACCTTGAGCGAGATGATGGGCTGTGATGCGGGAAATACAGTACTAATCCCAGGTGCGGGCGTCGATCTTGATCAGTTTCAGCCGACTGACGAGCTGTCCGGAAATCCGGTAGTTCTGTTTGCTAGCCGAATGCTTTGGGACAAGGGGGTGGGCGACTTTGTCTCAGCGGCTGAACGGCTTCGGAAAAAGGGTGTTGGAGCGCGCTTTGTGCTTGTCGGAGCACCGGACGAGGGAAATCCGAGTTCAGTGCCGTTGGCGCAGATCGAGACTTGGCAACGCACGGGTCTCGTAGAGTGGTGGGGGCGGCGCGACGACATGCCGTCGGTGTTCGCCGGCAGCCATCTGGTATGCCTCCCTTCTTACTATGGTGAAGGGATCCCAAAGGTTTTGATCGAGGCGGCAGCAAGCGGGCGTGCCATCGTTGCGACCGATATCCCGGGTTGCAGAGACATCGTGCATCATGAGGTAAACGGGCTGCTCGTCCAACCACATGATGTGGGAGCGCTCGCAACTGCAATGGCGATGCTTGTCGGTAATACGGAGCTGCGACGGGCGATGGGCGCGGCCGGTCGCAGAATCGCAGAGGCGGAGTACGGACTCGTCTCGATCAACCGGCAGTCGCTGGCAGTGATCAAGGCGGTGGCGGGATGAGGACAGCGCTTATCACGGGTGTGTCCGGTTTCATCGGCAAGCGGTTGGCCCGGAAACTGACTGGGAAAGGATGGCGTGTAATTGGATTGAGCAGACGCGATAGAGGTACTGAAGTGCGGGTGGGAGATCTTGAGCATCCCGAAACGTTAAAAGGTGTTTGTCTGGGCGTTAACACGGTGTTTCACCTCGCAGGAGTAACGCATTCGGAGAATGAAGGCACGCCCGAAGTTGATGTCCGGCATGAATTGATCACGCGCGAGGGTACGCGTTGCCTGCTTGATGATGCGGTTGCGCATGGAGTTGGGCACTTCGTGTTTGCCAGCAGTGTCAAGGCTATGGGTGAAGGGAGTGAGGTGCTTATCGATGAGAGCAGCGCTTCGCATCCTCGAAGTGTTTACGGGCGTGCCAAGCTGGAGGCCGAGCAACTCGTATTCGATACTGGTCGCAAACACAGCATGCATTCGACCGTTGTCCGCTTGCCCCTCGTATATGGTCCGGGCAACAAAGGTAATATCCCACGCATGATCGCGGCCATTGACCGCGGTCGTTTCCCGCCACTTCCAAAGGTCCAGAACAAGCGATCGATGGTGCATGTCGATGATGTTGTGCGTGCACTGATTCTTGCCGCAGAGAGTCCGGCTGCTGACGGACAGATTTACCTCGTGACGGATGGTCATCCCTATTCCACGCGTGAGCTCTACGACGCCATATGTCGGGAGCTAGGGCGGCCGGCGCCAAATTGGGGTGTTCCTGCATGGCTGCTGCGGCTTGGGGCTGGGCTGGGTGATGCGTTGCGAGCGATATCCCGTCGGTCAACGCCCCTGACGGGCGATACACTCAACAAGCTGCTGGGATCCGCCTGGTACAGCAATGAAAAGATACGCGAAGAGCTTGGGTTCGAGCCACGATATTCGTTTTACGATGCACTACCGGAAATGGTCCGCGAGTACCAATTGGCGCTGACTCCTGTTGTAGCAACAACAAGCCGTGATCAGTAACGCAGCTCTTATCGCGGCGCTGGCCTCTTTCGGAACCGCCGCACTATTCTGCGGTTGGTTGGCGAGCTCGCGCTCCCAGCTCCAAATCCTTGATCACCCCAACGAACGGTCGCTTCATGAACAGCCTACACCGCGCACCGGCGGTATTGGGATCGCGCTTGGTGTCGCGATAGGTTGGTCAATCGTCGCTATGGGAACTAGGGTCAATATGCCGCGGGAACTGTACTGGCTGTCCGGCGCGGCGGCACTGATAGCCTTCATTTCTTTTCTCGACGATCGCGGACATTTGGCTGTGCGCTTTAGATTGGGTGTCCATCTCCTTGTGGCGGTGTTGCTGGTATTGGGAGGTTTGGGACTGCAAACGGTCCCGATTCCAGGAGTGGCGATTGATCTGCCATGGGGCATTGCCGAGCTGGTTACCATCTTACTCGTCGTTTGGATGACCAACCTTTACAACTTTATGGATGGGATGGACGGGTTTGCGGGAGGTATGGCGGTTTTTGGTTTTGGGACGTTGTCAGTGCTTGGTGGACTTGCGCAAGCGCCTGTTTTTGCAGGCCTGAATATGATAGTGGCGGCCGCGGCTGGTGGTTTCCTGATCGTAAACTTCCCGCCGGCGCGGATCTTCATGGGGGATACCGGCTCGACCACCCTTGGTTTCCTGGCTGCCGGTATGGCGCTGTGGGGCGAGAACGCAGGGATAGTACCGCTCTGGATCTCGATGATCTTGTTTCTGCCCTTTGTGGCCGATGCCACTGTCACCCTGATCCGGCGTCTGTTGCAGGGCGAGCGTGTGTGGCAGGCGCATCGAACCCACTTCTATCAGCGGTTGGTCCAGGCGGGGTGGAACCATCGGCGGACGGTGCTGGTGGAATACGGGCTGATGGCAATCTGCAGCGGAATGGCCCTATTGGCGGGGCGTTCCGGTCCGGCACTGCAGGCGATAATCTTGATCGGGTCGTTGGGTTTGATGGCAGCCTTTTTTTGGCTGGTGTGTCGAGTAGAGAAGCGTCACAGGCTCCTAACCAAGGCCCAATAGGGTATTCGGTTAACACTAAATATACCCTCTTGGTCTTAACAGGGTGGTCGATCGGGGTATCATGTGAGTCCTCTGGCCGATGTCACATCTGAAGATAGGCGAATAAGGAGAGTGCTTTGAAGGAACAACTGACCGCATTGCCCCGTTGGGCCAAGCGGCTGCTGATGTTGTTGACCGATGCCGCGATGTTGCCACTGGCCCTGTGGGCCGCTTACGCGTTAAGACTGGGGAGTGTGTCGCCCGATCTGGGACAGGGTGTCTGGTTGCTGCCCGCAGCACCGCTCTTTGCCATCCCGGTTCTCATCAGATTTGGCCTGTACCGCGCCATCATTCGCTATATCGCCCCGCAGGCTGCATACAGCGTGATCGCTGGCGTGACGATCTCCACCGCCACACTGCTCGGTGTTGCCGTCTTTCTGCGCTTGGAGGGGATCCCCCGCTCGGTCTTCATCATCTACTGGATCATCGCCATCCTCTATATCGGTGGCAGCCGGTTTTTTATGCGTAATTACCTGGCCCGCCCAACACGGGCGCTACTGAACGGCCGCGAACCGGTCGCCATCTACGGCGCTGGGAGCGGTGGAACACTGCTCGCCGCCAACCTGAACGCGGGTTCGCAGTTTGTCCCCGTCGCCTTTGTCGATGACGATCGCGCGCTGCATGGACATCTGGTCAGCGGGCTGCGGGTGTTCGATCCGGCGGCATTGGCCACCATCGCCCGGCAGATGGGTGTCCAACAGGTGTTCTTGGCGATTCCCTCCGCGACTCGCAGCCAGCGTAAGACGATCATCGAGGCGCTGGAAGCGCAGGCCTTTCGGGTGCAGACGTTGCCGACGATGGACGAGATCGCCAGAGGCGTCGCCACGCTCAACGATATCCGCGAGGTGTCGGTCGAAGATCTGCTCGGTCGTGATCCGGTACCGCCACGTGCGGAGCTGTTGGAGGCCTGCATCCGCGATCGCGTGGTGATGGTTACCGGTGCGGGAGGTTCCATTGGCAGCGAACTCTGTCGGCAGATCATTGCGCTTCAACCGCGCAAGCTGTTGCTGTATGAGTTGAGTGAATACGCCTTGTATGCCATCGAGCAGGAGTTGCGATCTGAACTTTCGCGTATCGGTGTCAATATCGAGATCGTGGCCCTGTTGGGATCGGTGCTACAGCGTTCACGCATTGAAAATGTGATACGTTCCTTTGGAGTCGACACGCTCTATCATGCGGCAGCCTATAAGCATGTACCCATGGTGGAGCACAATGTTATCGAGGGAATTCAGAATAACGCCTTCGGAACCTGGCAGGCCGCCGAAGCCGCGTATGCGGCTGGTGTGGAACACTTCGTTTTGATCTCCACCGACAAAGCCGTACGGCCGACCAATGTAATGGGAGCGAGTAAGCGGCTGGCAGAGCTGGTGCTTCAGGCGCTGGCGGAACGGGGAGGTCCCACGAAGTTCTGCATGGTGCGTTTCGGCAATGTTCTGGGATCGTCCGGCTCTGTGGTGCCGCTTTTCGAAAAGCAGATTCACGCGGGAGGTCCCGTAACTGTCACCGATCCTGCCATCTGCCGCTACTTTATGACGCTGTCCGAGGCAGCGCAGCTCGTGATTCAGGCAGGGGCCATGGGGCATGGAGGAGAGGTCTACCTGCTGGATATGGGGGAACCGGTGCGCATCGCGGATCTGGCGCGACGCATGATCCATCTCTCGGGGATGGAGGTTCGCGATGAATCTCATCCAGAGGGCGATATCGCAATCGAGTACACCGGATTGCGACCCGGGGAAAAACTCTACGAAGAGCTGTTGATCGGTAGCGATGCCGTGGCGACCGCACATCCGCGTATCTGGCGTGGCAGGGAATCGGCATTGGCGTGGGTGGATCTTGAGCCACTGCTGGAGACCATGAATAGTGCGTGCGTTAAGGGCGATTGTTCGCAGGCTGTGGCATTACTGCGCGAAGCGGTCCCGGAGTATTCGCCGGATGGCCTGCATGACCACCTGTGCGCTGTGGGGCGACAGCCGCCAAACAAGAACAACGCGACATCCGATGCACGTGTTTTCATTGTCAAGTAGCGCTGCAGGTCAAGAGGTGCGGGAGTTCCAGCAGACTTCCAACAACTGTTACTATTCCCGTCCCATCACTCAGATCAGGATGAACGCAAGGTGACTTCGATTCGCAAGGCAGTATTTCCCGTTGCCGGCTTGGGCACACGTTTTTTGCCTGCCACCAAGGCCAGCCCCAAGGAGATGCTTCCCATTGTAGACAAGCCGCTGATCCAGTATGCAGCGGAGGAGGCGGTCGCGGCGGGGATTACGGAGCTGATTTTTGTCACCAGCAGCAGCAAGCGTGCCATAGAGGATCATTTCGACAAGAACTACGAACTCGAAACGGAACTGGAGAAGCGGGGGAAAACCCACCTGCTCTCCCAGGTCAAGGAGATCGTGCCGGAAGGAATCACCTGCGTCTATGTGCGTCAACCGGAGGCACTGGGGTTGGGGCATGCGGTGTTGTGTGCCAAGCAGGTGGTGGGGGATGAGCCCTTCGCTGTGATTTTGGCCGATGATTTGATCAGGGGCACTGATAAGCCCTGTCTTGCGCAGATGGCCGATGTGTACGAAGAGCAACAATGCAGTGTGCTGTGCGTCGAAGAGGTGGATCCAGCACATACCGACAAGTACGGTATTGTTGAATCGACCCACTATATGGATCGATTGAAAACGGTCGAGGGTATCGTGGAGAAACCGAGTCCGGAAGTTGCGCCGTCGAATCTGGCCGTTCTGGGCCGCTATATCCTGACACCCGGGATTTTCAAAGTACTTGAAACGACGACGCGTGGCGCAGGTGGCGAAATTCAACTGACCGATGCCATTGCCGAACTATTGAAGCGCGAGCAGGTTCTCGCCTACCAGTACCAGGGGCGACGCTTTGATTGCGGCAGCAAGATTGGCTACCTCGAGGCAACAGTGGAGTATGCACTGGAACACCCGGAGCTTGCCGAAGCTTTCCGCGCCTACCTCAACGCAAAAGTCACTGCGCAGGGCAGTTAGTAATTGCCTGGCAGGCATTTGCACAAAACGCTTCCGGATCTGCGGCTAAGCTCTATCCGCACACTCGTGCTGATCACTGTTAAGGCATCTCTGATTAAGTCCCAAAGTTTGCGACAATACACGCATTATTTGGAACCGGTAGAAAACGATGAAACAGCAAACGTTTGCCGCGGGGGAATTTGAGCAATTTCGAAAACCAACCCGGCGAGAGAAGTTTCTCTCGGAGATGGATGCTGTGGTTCCATGGGATCAGCTTTGTGAGCTCATCAAACCCCACTACCCCAAAGCGGGAAACGGGCGCCCCCCCATTGAACTGGAACGGATGTTGCGCATCTACTTCCTCCAACACTGGTTCAACCTGTCGGATCCAGGCGCCGAGGAAGCGTTGTATGAATCTCGCTCCATGTGTCTTTTCGCCGGCATTGACCTTGGGCGTGAGCCGGTTCCCGACGAGACGACGATTCTCAATTTTCGTCATCTGCTGGA
>QQUJ01000020.1 GCA_008501635.1 Pseudomonadota bacterium | reverse complement strand
ATGCCTTGTTTGTACTGAGTGCATTGACCAATCTGTACCTGGCGCGGCGACGATTGCGATGCCCGACATAGGATTGGTGCGCCTGATAAACCGCAACGGCGCACAAAACGGCTAGAAAACGGCCCATGTTGAGCCGAATACTGCCTGCAAACGCTCCTTATGATGAAAAACACAAACATATTGAATCGGCCGTGCTGGTTTGCATCACTTATTCAGACGTTCCTTAGGTATGAGCGAGGCAACACCCCTGTTAATACTCAGCACCTGCCCCGATGCTGAGACCGCGGAACGGCTGGCGACCCTACTGGTGGAACGTCGGCTTGCCGCGTGCGTTAACATCGTTCCCGCTATCACATCGATCTACCGCTGGCAGGGCGCGGTGGAAAAAGAGGCCGAGGTATTATTGCTACTCAAGACCACAGAGGAGCGCTGGGATGCACTGCAGAGCGCCTTGTGCTCGGCACACCCCTACGATGTCCCCGAGGTCATCGCAGTCCCGCTAACCCTGGCCGCCAATCCGTACGTCAAATGGCTACGTGAGGCCGTGGAGGAGAAGTCTACATGCGCTGGTTAGTCGCTTTCAGCACCCTGTTCGCCACTGGCGCGATCTACGCCGCCGATTCCGATCTTCTGCCCCCCGAGCAGGCCTTCGTCGTCGAAGCGCACGCCGCGGATCAGGGCACGGTCAAGGCGCGCTGGATTATTGCCGATGGGTACTACCTTTACCGGGAGCGCATCTCGTTCGAAATCGAGACACCCGGCTATCAGCTCGGCACGCCCCGCTACCCCGCCGGCAAGATCAAAGAGGATCCCTTCTTCGGCCGTACCGAGACTTACCGTCACCAGGTGCTCATCGACCTACCCATCGAGCACCGGGCGGCGGGCGGTGCGACGCTGGTCCTGATCGCCCGCTCACAGGGCTGTGCAGACCTCGGTGTCTGCTATCCGCCACAGGAGCGCCGCGTCACCATCGAGCTGCCAAAGCAGAGCCGATGGCTGCAGCCCGCGTATCGCCTGATAGCCGCACACTGAAAAGTCGAACCTTTCCAGAACCCAAATCGCGCAATGACCAAAAAGACCACCAAAGCCTTACTGCTGATCGCTGTCACGCTACTCCTCATCGCCGTCGGGGCTGCGACCCGCTTCTATCTTGCACCCTCGACCTCCCAAAATCCGGCAATCGGCAACCCGGTGGCGAAAAGCGCGCCTATCGCTGCGGATCAGCGCACCGCTCTGCCGGAGTTTCAACTCGCCGACATAGAGGGCAAACCACGCGATATCACCGAATGGCAGGGCAAGGTGGTTGTCCTCAATTTTTGGGCCACCTGGTGTCCGCCCTGCCGTCGCGAGCTACCCACCTTCAAGGCACTGCAGAACGAGTATGGGACGCAGGGCGTTCAGTTCATCGGGATCTCCCTGGACCGCGATGAGCTGGTCCGCGACTATGCCCGCATCGAAGAGCTCAACTACCCGCAACTCGTCGGCCCTTCGAAGGCGTTGGAGCTGAGCCAGCTCCTGGGTAACAAGATAGGTGCCCTGCCGTTCACCGTGGTGGTGGACCGCGAAGGTCGTATCGCTGAACGTATCTTCGGCGAATGGAGCCACGACGAGGCGATCACAACCTTTAAGCGGTTGCTCTGAACAGCAGCAGACTTCCCGTCTGACGGCAACCGCCACACACCTTTTTCAAGCCCAATACCGACAAACTTGCGGCGATTTGCTGCGAAATCCCACGATCAGGTGCTGTCTAGACTTTATCCCCACCCTGATGCAGAATAGGCGCCTCACACAAGTATCGACCCGAGTATTCGGCGCGATCTTGCGGGGAACCTGCACAAAAGTTAACCAAAACTGCCCCTATTTACCTAGAGGGACGAGGGAGCACCGGGAATGGCCACCATACTGGTTTTGAACGGCCCCAACCTCAATCTATTGGGCAGCCGCGAACCCGAGGTCTATGGCCATACGACGCTGGAACAGATCCACGCTGCACTGAAGCGTCACGCCGCAGACGCAGGGCACGAGGTGGTCGCTTTCCAGAGCAATGCCGAACACGAACTCATTGAGCGGATTCATGCCGCGAGCCGCGAGGGTGTCGCCTACGTACTTTTCAATCCCGGCGCCTACACCCATACCAGCATTGCACTGCGGGATGCGTTTTTAGGCACGGCCTTGCCTTTTTACGAAGTGCACCTGTCCAACGTCTACCGGCGTGAGACTTTTCGCCACCACTCGTACCTCTCGGACATCGCCGAAGGCGTCATCAGCGGTTTCGGCGCCCACGGTTACGAGTTGGCACTGACTGCCGCGCTGCGCCGTCTGGCACCGAACACTTAAGGCATCTCTGATTAAGTCCCAAAGTTTGCGACAATACACGCATTATTTGGAACCGGTAGAAAACGATGAAACAGCAAACGTTTGCCGCGGGGGAATTTGAGCAATTTCGAAAACCAACCCGGCGAGAGAAGTTTCTCTCGGAGATGGATGCTGTGGTTCCATGGGATCAGCTTTGTGAGCTCATCAAACCCCACTACCCCAAAGCGGGAAACGGGCGCCCACCCATTGAACTGGAACGGATGTTGCGCATCTACTTCCTCCAACACTGGTTCAACCTGTCGGATCCAGGCGCCGAGGAAGCGTTGTATGAATCTCGCTCCATGTGTCTTTTCGCCGGCATTGACCTTGGGCGTGAGCCGGTTCCCGACGAGACGACGATTCTCAATTTTCGTCATCTGCTGGA